>NZ_VRYY01000507.1 GCF_015731765.1 Nitratidesulfovibrio oxamicus | reverse complement strand
CGGCTCGACCCGCTCCGCGCTGGCGCCGCTCTGTTGCGCCCTGCTGGCGGTGCTGGGCGTGGTGCTGCTGCCCGACGCTGCCTTTGCCTGGGGGCCGGGCGTGCACATGGTGGCCGCGCACTGGCTGCTGCAAAACGCCTCGCTTTTGCCTGCCGCCGTGGGCTCGGCCCTGCTGGCCCATCCGGATGCCTTCCTGTACGGCAGCCTTTCCGCCGACATCTTCATCGGCAAGGGCTGCACCGTCACCCCCGGCCACAGCCACAACTGGAGCACCGGCCACACCCTGTACGAGGCGGCGGACACCCCGCGCCTGCATGCCTACGCCTGCGGCTACCTTTCGCACCTTGCCGCAGACACCGTGGCCCACAACCATTATGTGCCCACGCTGCTGGGGGGCACCCCCGGCACCGGCAAGCTGAGCCACGTGTATGTCGAGATGCAGGCCGACCGCATGGTGGAATGGGACGCGGCAGAGGCCGTCAGCCTGTTCCGCCTGCCCAACGGCGCGGCGGACCGCACACTGTTGCGGGCCACCCATGGCGGGCACTGGCCCTTCGCCTTCAAGAAACGGCTGTTCCAGGGCAGCCTGGCCGTCAGCGGCAGGCAGTCGTGGCGGCGTTCGCTGCGCCTGGTGCATCGGGTCATGCCCCACGCGGCGGACCGCGCCTACCTGCGCGAGATGGTCGACGTCAGCGTGAGGGCCGTGGTGGACGTGCTGCGCGACCCGTACGGATCTGCGGTAACGGGCATCGACCCCATCGGCAGCGACCACCTGGCCGAGGCCCGCGACGTGTGCCGGGGCGTGCGGCCCATGGTGGCGCGCAGGCCGGGCGGGGTGCGCTTTCCGCTGGACGAGCGGCTGGGGGATCTGCCCTACCTGCCGGTGCCGTGCCGAGCGGCCTGATCGGCCCATCTTTCATGCCACGTGAAAAGGCGGCGGGAGTGATCCCGCCGCCTTTTGCGTGCATGGTCGTGCGAAAGGCGAAGGGAGCGCGGGGCAGGGCACGGGCCTCTTGAGACGGCGTGGCCACGCCAAGCGGATGGTGAAAGAGGGTGCGGGCGGGACGGCTTCAGCCCAACAGCCACGAAACCAGCGCACCTGCGCCCACCACGTACAGCACGTCCACCCCGGTGCGCAGCGCGGCAAAGGCGGCCACGCCGATTACGGCGGGCAGCGGCGTGGGGGGCAGGGCCTGGGCCACGCTGATGGCCAGGTACCCCAGCAGCCCGGTGAACCCAGCCAGCGTGGCCCGCACCGCCCGGCGGTAGATGCGCGAATGCTCGATGCGCGATACCAGCCGTTCCGCCCCCAGCATGAAGAACAGCGACGGCGTGAAGATGGCCAGCCCCGCCACCACCGATCCCAGCGGGCCGTCCACCCGCCAGCCGATGAACGCGGCAGTGAGGATGATGGGGCCGGGCGTCACCTGGCCGATGGCCACGCCGTCCAGAAAGGCGGCGTCGCTCATCCAGCCGCGCAGGTGGACCACCTCGTGGCGCATCACCGGCAGGGCGGCCAGCGCCCCGCCGAAGGCCACAAGATCGGTGCGCAACATGGACACGGCCAGGGCGAACAGGTCGGGCCGCAAGGCAGCCAGCACGGCCAGGGCCACGGCCACCCCGGCC
>NZ_VRYY01000506.1 GCF_015731765.1 Nitratidesulfovibrio oxamicus | reverse complement strand
TGCCCGATGCGCAGCACCAGCCGAACCTGCCCGGCGTCGAGCAGGCGGGCCATGTCCGCGTCGCGGTGCAGGTATTCCACCACGCGGAACGTGGGCGACCCGGCCACCCGCGCGGCCAGCTCGCGCGAGGCCGCGCTGCGGTCCTCGTCGTAGATGGCGCAGGGCACGTCCACCAGGTCGAAGGTGGCGGCATAGCCGAAGATGATGGTCTGGAGCAGCGGCGGCAGGATGACCACCGTGCGGCTCTTGGGGTCTTTCAGCAGGGTCAGGAATTCCTTGACGATGAGCGCCAGCAGGCGGTGCAGCAGGGCCAGCGGGCCGGATTGCACGGGGTGGCCGGGTTGCAGGGACTGGCCGGATTGCAGGGACTGGCCGGATTGCAGGGACTGGCCGGGCTGGGCGGAAGTGCGCGCGGAGGGGGGCTTGCGGGTTATGTTGTCTGTGATGGCGTGGTCGTGCATGGCGCGCTCCGAGGGGCCGTGTCCCAAGTAGGATTTTCGTTTGTTGGCAAGGAAAACGAGCCTGTCATGAGGGAGTGCCTCAGCCGCCTGGTGAGCACGCAGTGCGAATCTTGCGGATGAGGCCGCAGCGCGTACTCTTGTTGCATTTGACCGATATGGCGGGCGAAGTTTGACCGCGTTGCGCACGATGTCCGTAGGGCTCGCAAGCTCGCCCAAGGGTCACGCCTCGCGCCCTTCGGGTCGGAAGCCAACGGGCGAAAGGACAATTTGGATACGGCCCTAATCCAGCCGTTTGCGGCAACGCAGCCTCGCCACGGTCAGGAAAAAGAACGCCAGTGCGGCCAGGGCCAGCGCGTTGGGCACGATGACCTCCCATACCTCGCCCGCCAGAAAGATGGTCTTCAGCAGGGTGGCGAAGTAGCGCGCCGCGATGACGTACGAAACCGCCTGCACGAAGCCGGGCGTGCTTTCCAGGTCGAAGATGAACCCCGACAGGAACAGCGCGGGCAGAAAGGTGGCCAGCAGCGCGGCCTGCCCGGCGATGAACTGGTTGCGCGCCAGCACCGAGATGAACAGCCCCATGCCCAGCGCGGCGGTGAGAAACAGCGACGAGGCCCCGGCCAGCACCGCCAGCGAACCGCGCAGGGGCACCCCGAACAGGTACAGGGCCATGATCACGGTCAGCACCATGCCCCCCATGCCCAGCACGAAATAGGGCAGCAGCTTGCCGGTGAGCAGTTCACCCATGCGCACCGGGGTCACCAGCAGGGCCTCCATGGTGCCGCGTTCCCATTCGCGGGCCATGACCATGGCGGTCAGCAGGGCGCCCGTAAGGGTCATGATCAGCACCATCAGCCCCGGCACCAGAAAGTGGCGGCTGTCGGAGGTGGGGTTGAACCACATGCGCGTGGCCAGCCGCACCGCCGGAACCTGCCCGGCAGCGGCAACACGACCGGACAGCCAGCTTTGCCACACGCTGGCGACGTAGCCGGACACGGTGCGGGCGTTGTTGGGGTCCACCCCGTTGACGATGAGCTGCACGGGCACGGTGCCCGTGTCCCCTGCCGGGGACGCGCCGTCGGGCCGGGCGCCACGGGCCGCGCTGCCCGTCGCATCCGAAAGGCGGCGGGCAAAGTCGGATTGCAGGTGCACGATGGCGTCCACCCGCCCGGC
>NZ_VRYY01000505.1 GCF_015731765.1 Nitratidesulfovibrio oxamicus | reverse complement strand
CGTCGCTGTAGTCGCCCACGCCGCCACCGGCAGCGCCCGCGCCCGCGCCGGGGCCTGCGGCGGGCAACAGGTCTGGCTCCAGCGCGGCCAGAAAATCGTAGCCGGAAACGGTGCCGCCTTCGGGAAGGCTGAATTCCGGCAGCAGATCGGCGTTGCTGCCTTCGAAGAACCCGGAGAGCACGATGCGGCCGCCCTCGGGAAAGCTGAACACCAGATCATCGCCGTTGCGTTCGAGGGCGGCGGCGTCGGTGGGAAAGCCCAGGGCAAAGCGGGAGTCGGCGTTGGCGTCGAAATGAAGCACCTGTCCGGAGGCGGGCAGGTGCAACGCGACGGGGGCGGTGGCGGGGGCGGTGCCGCGCCCGGCGGCACCCTGCGGGGAACGGGTCATCGCTACCTCATGTGGTTGCGCGCCATGCGGCGCGGATTGAGCGGGCAGAACCGGTCATGCGCTGTGTGGTCATGCGGTTGCGCACAGGCTCCGGGTGGGCTGCAGCGGCCCATGCAATTGCAGGAGCGATGCAGCGATGAACGATAACGGATATCCGGAAGACCGACCTTGAGCGTATACACACGATACTGCGCCTGCGCAAGAAAATACACGTCTTTTGCGGGAAAATGGGGGGAGATATGGTGGCGCCTGAAAAAAATTGCAAGTAAATATGCAGCAATTTCAGATTTGCACGGACGTGCTGTGCGGCATGTTGTAACGACGCACAATCTGCGATGGGGAGATGATGGAGTGTGCACTGCGCCATGGTAGGGTTATGCCTGATGCGTGATGTGTGAAAGAGTATGAATGTTGTTGGCGGACAACAGGATTTCGATGCGGCCTGCACGGCGGGGCAACCTTTTTGCGGTGTTTGCGGGTGGGGTGTTCCCTACCTTGGCCACGCCTTCCATGCCGGAGGGGGGCTGCGCCCCGCGCAATTGCGGCCCGCATCGTCGTGCAGTGACCGGAAAGATTGGCATAATCCGGTTGCGCGGCTGGGTGCCCGCGCGTATATGATGAAATGTCCGGAAAGGGGGGCGGTTGCCGTTCCCTCGCCGCGCAATTGGTCATCCACCTCACGAGGGGTTCCGCCGTGTCAGACAAGCCTTCCTCCCCGCCCTCCGCCCGCCCCGACGCCACGCAACCCGGCAAGGAGCCGGCCAAGGCGACATCCGGTCGGGAATCTTCCTCTGCCGCGGGGTCTGCTTCCTCGGGGACTTCGGGTGTGGTCGCCGCCGCACGACCGGAGGCCAGGCCGGACGAGCGGCCTTCTCCTGCCGGTGCGGGCGCCCCTGGCGCCGCCGGTTCGCCCCACTCGCCCCACTTGCCCGGTTCACCCGGTTCACCCGGTTCGCCCGGTTCGTCAAATGCGCAGGACAAGGCGTCCTCCCGTCCGGCAGCCGTCGATGCGGGCAAGCCCGCCGAACGCCCCCTGTCGCGTTTTTCCGAGCGGAGCACCGACAAGACCCCAGACCGGACTGCGGGCAAACCGGCGGACGCTCCGGCGGCCAAGCCTGCCGAACGGACCCCGGACAGAACTGCCGACAGGCCCGCAAGGCCTTCGTACGGTTTTGCCGGACGCCCCGGCACGGGCAGCGGCGGCGACGCCGCCAAGCCGATGGGCAGCGACGGCGTCAAGGCGGCGG
>NZ_VRYY01000504.1 GCF_015731765.1 Nitratidesulfovibrio oxamicus | reverse complement strand
GCAGCAGGGCCGCCGCCGGGCCGTGTTCGCCGCCGGGGGCCTTCTGGGCCACCTCGCGGGCCAGAGCGCGCGGGTCCACGTAGCTGGCCCCGCCGCGCACCACGTTTTCCATGAGGTGGAACAGGTCGCGCAGGGGGCGTTCGCCGTCCAGTTCCAGCATCTTCAGGTACGGGTGGCGGATGCATTCGATGACCGTGCGCCAGTGGTAGCACATGGTGGACGGCGCGGTGTCCGATCCCCCCGGGGCCGCGAACGTGTCGCCCGGTCCGGCTTCCGGCCCTTGCTCCGGCAGCGCCAGCGAGGCGGCGGGCCGGGCGGTCTCTTGCAGGCGCATCAGGGTTTCCACCAGCCGCACCAGCGTGGAGCGCACCAGCGGATAGCCCATGGAGATGTTCACGTCCTTGTCCGGCAGGTGGTGCAGCACGGGCATGAGCAGCCCGGTGTCCGGCAGCACCACCGCCGTGCCCGCCAGTTCGTCGGCGTCAGGGGCGGGGGGGATGGAATTTTCGGTGCTTTCGATTGCTGGCGTTAGACTCGATTCCTTCAGATTGCCGGACGGGGTCGCGTTGGCCGACGGGGCGTCGGGCGCATCGCCGCTATCGGCGCGCAGTTCCCGTTCCATGACCAGCAATTGCGAATGCAGGTCGTAGCCTTCATGAAAGGTGATCGACGGGGTGTGACCGGACGGCGGGCAGGCCAGCGCGGCCCCGGCGCGCCACGAGGTCAGCCAGCGCACGTGGTCCTCGCAGGTCCAGTGCACCGGGCGACCACCCAGTTCCGCCACGGCCGCGTCGGTGTGCAGGCACACCGTGGCCCCTTCGTGCCGCCACAGGTGCAGGAACAGCGCTTCTTCCGTGCCGGTGAGGGTGGAGAACCCGGCCACGAACAGCCGCTTGCCCGCCAGCAGCGGGGGCAGGGTGAAGCCGTCGGGGCGTTCGGTGGCGCGGCCCGTTTCGTCGGGGCCGGGCAGCAGGCGCACGGAACGGAAGGCGTCGAAGCCCGGCGTGGTCCAGCCGCGTTCCGTCAGCGCAGCCGCGTACGCCTCGTGGATGCGACCCAGCGCGCCCAGCAGGGCGGCGGCAAAGGGGGCCACCTGGCCTTCCATGTACTGGTAGTCTTCGGGCACGCGGTTCTGGACGAAGAACTCCTCCATCAGCGCGGCAAGGCGCACGCCCCAGGGAAAGAACCGCCGCTGGTCCGTGGCGGCGAGGTGCTCGTACAATTCGTCGCCGGGCCGGGCCAGGCCGCGCACGCAGTCCATGAGCAGGCCCACCCGATCCAGCAGGGGAATGGGCCGGGCCGGGCGCGCGGTGGGGTCTTCCGCGTGGGCGCGCAGCAGGGTGAACATCTGGCGCACCGTGAACACGCGGGGCAGCAGACAGGGCCGGACGATGTCCGGGGCGCGGCGGATGCGGTCCACAAGGTAGCGCCCGGGCCGACCATGCGGAAAGACGAACACGGCGTCGCCGGGGCGACCGTTGGTGGCTTCGATGAGCGTGGCGGTAAGCCCGGCCAGGAAGTCCGTGTCCCACGGAAAGATCAGGAACGGGCGCGGGCCCCTGCCAGCATGGGAAGCATGCGTGGGGCGCTGCGCGGCGCGCCGGGCGGCAGGACGTTTGGGCCGGGCCGGGGACGGCGC
>NZ_VRYY01000503.1 GCF_015731765.1 Nitratidesulfovibrio oxamicus | reverse complement strand
CGCAGCAGCGGCAGCGGCGAAGGGGCTGGCCCCAGCACCTGCACGCCGCGCTCGCGCCCCTGGGCGCGCACCGCAGTGGCGAAGCGGGCCAGTTCCTCCGCTCCGCCCGTGAAATCCATGGGATAGCTGATGCGCACCAGCGCCAGCCGCACGAACGGAGGGTACCTGCGCCGCTGGCGGATGGCAATCTCGTGGGCGTAAAAGCCCTCGTAATCTGCCGCGCGCACGAAATTCCAGCAATAGTGGGAAGGGTCGCGGGTCTGGATGAACACCCGGCCCGGCTTTTCGCCGCGCCCGGCCCGCCCGGCGGACTGCACCAGCAACTGGAAGGTGCGTTCTGCCGCCCGGTAGTCCGGCAGGTTCAGGCCAAG
Organism: Nitratidesulfovibrio oxamicus; assembly: GCF_015731765.1. Taxonomy (GTDB): domain Bacteria; phylum Desulfobacterota; class Desulfovibrionia; order Desulfovibrionales; family Desulfovibrionaceae; genus Cupidesulfovibrio; species Cupidesulfovibrio oxamicus. Next base: position 1,272 of record NZ_VRYY01000503.1, on the reverse strand, counting down.
GTCGCCATCGGCCACCACGGCCAGGGTCACGTCCGGAAAGTGGTGTCCCTTGGACAACATCTGCGTGCCCACCAGCACCTGCGCCTCGCGCCGGGCGAAGGCCCCCAGGATTTCCTCCATCCGGCCCGGTCGCCTGGTCGAGTCGCGGTCCAGCCGCAGCACCTTGCCCCCGGCGGGCAGGTGCGCCGCCAGGGTTTCCTCCAGCTTTTCCGTACCCTCGCCCATGGGCAGATAGTGCATGCACTTGCAGTTGGGGCAGGTGGCCGGATACGGCACCGAATGGCCGCAGTAGTGGCACACCAGCCGCTCGCGCCCCTTGTGGTAGGTAAGGCCGATGTCGCAGTGCGGACAACGGGCCACGGTGCCGCAGTCCAGACAGTACATCAGCGGGGCGTAGCCGCGCCGGTTCAGCAGGATCACCGCCTGCTCGCCGCGCTCCACCGTTTCGCGCAGGGCCGCGCCGCTCCGGGCGGCCAGCACGGAATCGGTGGAGGCAAGATCCTTGATGTCCACCAGTTCCACATCGGGCAGGGTGCCGCCGCCGGCCCGTTCGGGCAGCGTCGCCATGGGCAGGCGCCCTTCATGCATGGCGTGGAAGGTCTTCACGTCCGGCGTGGCAGAACCCAGCACCAGCAGTCCCGCGCCCTGCCCCACCCGGAACCAGGCCACTTCCTTGGCCTGGTAGGCCAGCCCCTCATCCTGCTTGAACGAGGTGTCGTGTTCCTCGTCCAGCACCACCACCCCGAGGGCGGGCGCGGGCAGGAACAGGGCCGAGCGGGTGCCCACCACCAGGCACGGCTCGCGCCGGGCCGCCAGCGCGCGAAAGGTGCGTTCGCGCTGGGCAGGCCCCTGATAGCCGTGAAAGAAGAACAGCGGCGCGCCGGGCAGGCGTTCGTTGACATCGCGGCGCAGCTTGCAGGCCAGGGCCACCTCCGGCGCCAGCAGCATCACCGACCGGCCCCGCGCCAGACATTCGCGCGCAAGGTCCAGGTACACCGCCGTCTTGCCGCTGCCGGTCACGCCGTACAACAGGCGGTGTTCCGCACGCGGACCGTCCAGCGCGGCCAGAAAGTCGCCCAGTGCCGCCCGCTGGTTCGCGTTCAGGTCGAACGAACCATCCGGCGGACCATACAGGCAGGCCGGGCCTTCACCCTCGGCGGCCTCGTCGCAGGCGCATTCGCTGTCGTCGCGCCGGGTCACCGCCACCAGCCCGCGCTTCAGCAGCCCCTCCAGCGCCGTGGCGGAGGCAGCGCCAAGGTCGCGCAGTACGGC
>NZ_VRYY01000502.1 GCF_015731765.1 Nitratidesulfovibrio oxamicus | reverse complement strand
CTTCCGATCTCGCGACCCGCGCGAGGCGCTGGCAGAGGCGCGCCGCCTGCTGGACGCGGGGTTCCGCGAACTCATCGTCTCCGGCGTGAACCTGCGCCAGTACGGGCGCGACCTGCCCGGCGGCGGGCCGGACTTCTGGGATATGCTGGCCTTTCTGGAACGCGAGCTTGCCCCGCAGTGGGCGGGCCGGGCGCGACTGCGCATCAGTTCGCTGGAGCCGGGTCAGCTTGGCGAGCGCGCGCTGGACGTGCTGGCCGAAAGCCGTCTGGTGGCCCCGCAGCTGCATCTTTCGTTGCAGAGCGGCAGCCCCGGCGTGCTGCGCCGCATGGGGCGGGGGCATTACCGACCCGAGCCGCTGCTGGGTTTCGTGCGCGAGTTGGCCGAGGCGTGGCCGTTGTTCGGCCTTGGCGCGGACATCCTGACCGGCTTTCCCGGCGAGACGGACGCGGAGTTTGGCGAGACGCTGGACTTCGTGGGGGCGTTGCCGCTGACCTATGCGCACGTGTTCCCGTATTCGCGCAGGCCGGGCACCCCGGCGGCGGTGATGGAGGGGCAACTGCCGCAAGAGGTGAAGAAGCGCCGGGCGGCGGAGTTGCGCGGCGCGGTGGCGGTGAAGAAGGCTGTGTTCCTGCAACGCCTGCTGGACGAACCGCAACTGCTGGTAGCCCCGGAGGGTGCGCGTGGTGTGAAGGGCGTGTGCGAGTATTATGCCGAGTGCCGGCTCACCGGCGGTCGGCGTCCGGCTGCGCAGGCGGCGCAGGGCGGAGAGCATGCAGGCTCTGGTGACCTTGTGGCTGTGCGTCCGCTGGCTGTCGAGCGTGACGGTTTGTTGGTGGAGGCTATGTAGCGATCAGGCTGTTCGTGGTTTTGAACGAATGCGGCTGCCCATCGTGCTTGTGCATGGTGGGCAGCCATTGTTTTTGCAAGGTATGCTGGGTGATGCATCAGATAGATGCGTATGGAATTGCGTGAGTGAGATTTTCCGGACAATTTCTTGCCAAGGCTCCCCGCCCACAATGGAAAAGTTGAAAGGGGAGGGGTGCGGGGAGGGGAAAAATTTCAATTTTTCCCCCCCCCGCATTCTCTTCATATTCTCTTTTCTGGTTCAGCCGTTCCCTACTTTTCCCTACTGGCCCCGCAACTGCTGCAGGGCGTCGTAGGCGGCGCGGGCGTTGTAGCTGCTGCGCACGAGGGGGGCGGAGAACACGTGGGGAATGCCGAGGGCGTGGCCATGGGCGGCGTAGCCGTCGAAGACATCGGGGTGCACGTAGCGTTCGACGGGCGGGTGGTTGCGGCTGGGCCGCATGTACTGGCCTATGGTGGCGATGTGGCAGCCCGTGGCGGCAAGGTCGGCCAGTGTGGCGCGCACCTCGTCGTCGGTTTCTCCCAGGCCCACCATCAGCCCGCTTTTGGCGATGGCCCCGGCGGCGCGCACGCGGGCCAGCAGTTCCAGGCTCTGGGCGTAGTCGGCCTGCGGGCGGATGCGCGGGTAGTGCGCGGGCGGGGTTTCCACGTTGTGGTTGATGATGTCGGGCGCGGCGTCCAGCACGGTGTCCAGCGCGGCCCGGCTGCCGCGAAAGTCGGGGATCAGCACCTCGATGGTGGCGGGCTGGCCGTTCTGTGCGGCGGGCAGGGCGCTGCGC
>NZ_VRYY01000501.1 GCF_015731765.1 Nitratidesulfovibrio oxamicus | reverse complement strand
GGCCATGCGGGGGCGTTCGTCCGGGGCCAGCAGGTCCAGCAGGCCCGCCGCCGGGGGCAGGGCTGCCGGGTCGATGCCGAACTGGGCAAAGGCGGCGCGGTTCAGCGAGCGCAGCACGCCCGCCGGATCGGTTTCGAACACCGTGACGGACAGGGTGTCGATGAATTCGCGTTGGCGGCGTTCGTGCTCGCGCAGCAGCCGGTACAGCTCGAAGCTCTCGATGGCGTTGGCGCAGTGCTTGAGGATGAGCGCGAGCAGCGAAAGCAGGATGCCGGAAAGGTTCTTTTCGGTGCGCGGCATGGCCCCGATGAACATCCCCCGCACGCGTGAGGTGGTGGCCAGCACGCTGAGCACCAGGCGGTGGCTGTTGTCCGAGGAATACACGGTGATGGGCCGGTTTTCGCGCACGGCCAGGGCGAACACCCCGGTTTCGATGAGCCGTTCCACCTCGCGTTCGATGGCGGATCCTTCCTCGCTGGGGCGACACAGGCCCAGCACGAAGTCCGAGGTGTGCTCGTCCACCAGGTAGAACGCCGTCACCGAGAACTGCACCAGTTCGCCGATGCGCGCCACGGCCTCGTCCAGCAGGGCGGAGGGTTCTTCCAGCCGGTTGATGCAGGTCTGGAAGTCGCCGAGGTTGAAGGCCATGTCCAGCACGTCGAGCGTGAACCGGGCCTGGTCTTCAAGATGGCGCAACCGGGCGTGCAGGCCCGCGCTGCCGAAGGTGGGGTCGTTGCTAGTCATGCGTTTCCAGGAATCTGATGATTTCGAGAACCTGATATTCCATCTGATTGGCCGTCTGCACCACCGCGCCGGGGGGCAGGGCCAGCGCGGCCCAGCCCGCGTCGGTCAGGGGCGGCACCAGCACCTCGCCGCTGGTGCCGTAGCCCAGGGCGTTGGCCAGCAGGTCGGCCACGGCCATGATGGCCGGTTCGCAACTGCCGCTGGAGCTTTCGGGCCTGTGGTGCCGCTGGACGTTGCGTTCCAGAGATACCGGGCATTTCCATTGCCGCAGGATGGCCCCGCCCATTTCGTCATGGGTGAAGCCGACGATGTCGCGTTCCAGCGAGCGCACCGTGGCGCCGCGCGTCCGGGCCTCTGCCAGCAGCAGCCGCCCGTGGTCGGGCAGTTGCCCGTATATGGCCAGCCGCCCCAGGTCGTGCAGCAGCCCGGCCACGAAGAACCGTTCGCCGTTGCTCATGCGGTGCAGCCCGGCCAGGATGCGCGCGGCCACGCCGCAGGCGATGGAGTGCGTCCAGAAGGCGCGCATGTCCACGAGGTCTTGCGGCACCCCCCGGAAGGCCGTCACCACGCTGACGCCCATGGCCAGCGAGACCAGTTGGTTGGTGCCGATGATGGACACGGCGCGGGTGATGGTTTCTATGCGCGCCCGCAGCCCGTAATAGGCGCTGTTGGCTATGCGCAGCAGCCGCGCGGAAAGGTCGGTGTCCTTGGAAATGATTTCTGCCGCGTCGGCGGCGGAACTGCGCGGGTCGTTGACCACCTCGACCAGGCGGTGGAACACGCTGGGCAGGGTGCCGAAGCGCATGTCCTCGCGCAGGACCGATTCCAGCGTCACCGGGCGGGGGGCCGGGTCCGGCCGCACCGGGCTTGGGGCCTCGCCGGGGGGGGCGGGCCATGGCGGGG
>NZ_VRYY01000500.1 GCF_015731765.1 Nitratidesulfovibrio oxamicus | reverse complement strand
TTCCGATCGCCCGTGCCGTGCCCGCTCGGCACCCCGGCGCGGGGCGCGCCCCGCGCGGCGGATGCGGAACAGGAGGGGGCAAAGCCGGTATAGGATGCAGCCTGGCCGCGCGGCATGCCGCACGATCCGGGATGCAGAAGAGGCGTATTCATTCCGAAGGCTACCTTCCGGGTAAACTGCGTTGCGACCCCCCTAGTAATCCCCTGGCCGGGGGTGTCAACCCCGCCCCCACGCCCGCGAAACGCGCCCTGAGCGCCGCACCGCGACCACGCAACACTCCGCCATCATTGCATTCCGCCGTTCGAAAAAACCGACGCGCGTTGCACCGCCCTGCACCGCCCTTTCCGGGCTCCGGAAAAACGCCATGATGCCGGTGGGCTGCGAAACCCGTCCGGCACGCGGAGCGGGATGATTTTCCCGAAAAGGGGGGAGGATGCCGGGGTGCCGCCCCCAGGGACTGTATCTGAATCAGGGTTTTCGTTCGTTGGCAAGGAAAACAAGCCTGCCATGAGGGAAGGCCACAACCGTCACTGAGCGAAGCGAACGTTACGGATGAGGTCCGCAACGCGCGGCAGCCGTCAGGTGAGCTTGCGAACCTTACGGATAAGGACAGCAAAGTCATGGGGGGCAAAGTTTGACCGCGTTGCGCACGATGGCCGCAGGGCTCGCAGGCTCGCCCGGCGGCCACGCTTCGTGGCCTTCGGGTCGGAAGCCAACGGGCGAAAGGACCATTTGGAAACAGCCCCTACAGGTAGGGCGAAAACAACCAGCACGTCGCATCGCGCAGGCGCACCGGCATGCTGCGGGCGGCCAGCGACTGGGGCGTCACCTCTGCGGATACGGCGCGCACCGCCTCGAAATGCTGGCCCAACTGGCGGGCCACGGTGGTGTCCAGCACCTCCACTGTCAGCTCGAAGTTCAGGCGCAGGCTGCGCGGGTCGATGTTGGCCGAACCCACGTGGGCGTAGCACCCGTCGATGAGCAGCAGTTTGGTGTGGCAGAACGGCGGCGGCTGGTAGTAAACCCGCACCCCGCTTTCCAGCAGCGAAGGCAGCAGGTTGCGGGTTGCCCAATGCACGAAGGGCAGGTTGTTGCGGCCCGGCAGTACGCAGTGCACCTTCACCCCGCGCAGCGAGGCGGCCCGCAGCCCGCTGATCAGTTCGCGCGAGGGCAGGAAATAGGGCGTCATGATGTGGATGGACCGCTCCGCCCCGGCCACCACGCCCGCCAGCAGGTCGTGCACGCGCTCGAAGCCGAAGCCGGGGCCGTCCAGCACCATGCGGCACAGCGAATCGCCGCAGGGTTCCTCGCGCACCGGGGGGCCGGGCGCGTATTCGCCGGTGACAAAGCCCCAGTCGCGCAGGAAGGCCTCCTGCAACTGGGCCACGATGGGGCCGCTGAACAGGAAATGCATGTCGGTGACGCACCGGGTGCAGCCCTGCGCGGCCATGTGGTTCTGGGCGATGTTCATGCCCCCGGTAAAGCCCACCTTGCCGTCGCACACCAGCACCTTGCGGTGGGTGCGCAGGTTCACCGAAAGCTGCAACGGCACAAGGTGCGGCGGCAGAAAGCGCTCCACGCGCACCCCGCGCCGGGCCAGCCGCCGCCAGGCGCGCGGCCAGTGGTACAGGCCGCCCACGCCGTCCAC
>NZ_VRYY01000499.1 GCF_015731765.1 Nitratidesulfovibrio oxamicus | reverse complement strand
CCGCGCATCTGGCCCTCCTGCCGGGGCCGCCGACACGCCTGGGCGTGCCGCGCCGCCTGCGCGGGCTGCTGTGGGGGCATGCCAACGGGCTTGTGGACGCCTACGCGGCCATGGGCATCACCCGGGCCATGGTCCACTGGCGCGACGACGACACCTTCACCCTGGAATGACGGCGGCGGTCCCCGCATTCCGGGATGACCGCCGCCGCATGCCTTATCCTGCCCCGCCGTTCACCAACGGATGGGAGCCTCTCCCTGTTCCGCCAGCCAGGCATTGACCCGCGAAAAGTGGGCGCACCCGAAGAACCCGCGCGAGGCCGACAGCGGCGAGGGATGCGCCGCCGTCAGCACCAGATGCGCCGGACGGGTCACCAATGCCGCAAACCCGTGCGCGGGCCTGCCCCACAACAGAAAGGCGCACGGCTGCGAACGCGTGCCCAGCGCGGCCACGATGCCCCTCGTCACACCCTCCCAGCCGAGGCCCGCATGGCTGTTGGGCTGCCCGTCCTCCACGGTGAGCACCGTGTTCAGCAGCAGCACGCCCTGCGCGGCCCAGCGCGACAGGTTGCCCGAGGGGGCTGCCGATACGGGAGAAACGTTGCCGAACGGCGCCAGCAGAGGTGCGTCTGCGGGCGCGCTGCCAGCCGGGCGCGAGGCAGGGTGCCGGGAGTGATGCGAGGACGGAAGCGAGGACGGGCCGGATTTGCCCGTCTTGTCACCGAGGCCCGATTTCCCGGATTCCGCGCCGCAATCGGCGGCCACTTCCTTGAATATGTTGCGCAACGAGCGCGGCAGGGGCACCCCGTCGGCAACGGAAAACGCCATGCCGTGGGCCTGCCCCGGTCCGTGGTAGGGATCCTGCCCCAGGATCACCACCCGCACCGCGTCCCAGGGGGTGGTGCACAGTGCCCGGAACACGTCGGCCCGGGCGGGGTAGATGGTGCGCCCCTGCGCGCGCAACGCCTCGACCGTAGCCAGCACTTCCAGATGCCTGCGGGCAGCCAGATCCGCCACGTTGTCCGGCCAGCCGGTGCCCGCCAGCGGATCCGGTCCGGCAAGGATCTCGGGATCGGGCGTGACGGGCAGGCAGGGCGTGGCGGAGCATGCGCGTGTTCCGGGCACTTTGCCCGGAACACCGCCAATCACCTTGCCCGACGTAACCGCCCCATCCACCTTGCGCGGCCTGCCGCGCCGCCGCGGAGTTGCCTGCGGCTGGCCGTCCAGCACGGGCGAAGCCGTGACATCGGGCGATGACGCAGTGCTGGCCGCAGCTGCACGCGCCTCTGCACACTCCCCGGCCCCGCGCGCCGGGCCGTCAACCAATATCCTGCGCCGCGCCATCTAGAGGGCCGTCACCCAGTGCTGGATGCGGTCGAAGGCCTCGGTCAGTTCCACTTCGTCCATGCCGAAGGACAGCCGCAAGTGACGTTCGCCCGTGGGGCCGAACGAGCCGCCGGGCACGGTGATCACCCGCGCCTCTTCCAGCATGCGCCGGGCCACGGTCATGGAGTCGGCGTCGGTAAAGGTGTAGCGGGCCATGGCGTAGAACGCGCCGCGCGGCGGCACGTAGGCGAAGTGCGGGGCCAGCGCGTCCAGCCTGCGGCAGGTCAGGTCGCGCCGGGCGGTCAGGGCCGCGCGCATGACGTCCACGCAG
>NZ_VRYY01000498.1 GCF_015731765.1 Nitratidesulfovibrio oxamicus | reverse complement strand
CGTGCCCTGTCGAGCCTTGGGCGCGACCTGGCCCTTGCCCTGCGCGGCCTGGGGACCGGGCAGGCCACGCTGCCGCCCGACTTCTGGCATCGCCATCCGCCCATGCTGCGCCCCCTCACCGGCTACCTGCACATGTCCGTGCAGAACGCCGACGCCACCCCTGCCGCCTGGGCCGAGGCCCTGACCCTGGTGGAGGCCCTGGCCGCCCTTACGGCCTGACTTGCCCCCGCCGCCCATCCAAACCGGCCCCGATCAGGGCGGCAGGAACCAGCACCCCACAGGCGCCCGCAGGTTCTTGACGGGCCATCTGGCCCTCCCCGGGTGTAACCGGACCTGACCGGACCTGATGGGATCTGATGGAACCTGACGAGACCCGTGCCGCATCATCCCGTCCTGTTCCCTGCCCTCCTGCCTCCCTGCCGACCTGACCGGCCCAATCGGACCATGCCGCGTGCTGCCGCCACTGCGGCATGTCGCCGCCGCCCTTACGCCATCTGTACCGTCGTCACGCCTCGCGCCCCGGGGCGCTTCCCCTGCGGGCTTCACCCTGGCCCGGTCGACAATCTGGAACGGTCAAGAAGTGCAAACCAGCCCGGCCTGCCCGCCCCGGCGCACGGCAGCCCTTGCCGGGCACGCCGCCTTAACAGCTTGCAACACATTGAAATCATGTTGCGTAAAGTTTTGGAACGGTCCTTGTAATCCCAAGGCTGCAAGGAGCCCCGGCATGCATATTTTTCCCTTTCTCCCCGAGACCGCAAAGGCGCCGTCCGATGTGACGCGGCACCCCAAGGTCACTGCCAGCACCCTCGACTTCGCTTCCGTGCTCGCGGACAAGGCGAGTCCGCGTTCCCTTTCCGGCGCGGGCACCAACGCCCTCCGCACCGCCACCAGTGCGGCCACGGAAGCCAAGGGCAAGGTGCGCAGGGGCGAGGACGGCGGCGTGCTCACCGCACCCGGGCAGATCAGCCTTTCCTATCAGGACGTCATTGCGCTGCGGAACCAGTTGGAAAAGAGCGGCGTTTCGCCCGACCGGCTGGAACGCCTCACCCAGATGGCCTCCACCCCCGGCAACTATTCGCTGGGCCAGGTCATTTCGGCCCTGCGCAAGGACGGCCCCTACGCCAACCTGAACACCGACGGCACCGCCACCACCGCCCTGAACGGCAACCAGCGCCTGGACGCCAAGCAGTTCCTGCAGAAGATCGGCATGTTGCCCGAAGAAGCGGACGGCATGCTGGCCCAGATGGACGCGGGCAACACCGACACGGTGTGGAAGGCCGTAAGCTCCAGACTGAGCGGCAAGACCGACGGCGACGCCATCGACGTCAACGTGGCGGAACTGGAGGCCATGGCCAAGGGCCTGCGCCTGTCACCCGAAGTGCTGGCCGCCATGAAGACGCTGTTCGGCGGGCAGACCGAAATTTCCACAACCGCCGCCGGACTGAAGTCGGCACTGGTGCCCGCCGGGCAGGAAATGGCCGCGCGCGAACAGGCCGACCGCAACCTGGCCTCGGCCCTTGGCTCCGCGCTCGACCCGGTGTTGCAGGCGGCCAGGAAGTCCGCCGAGCGCATCCAGCAGGCCGACCGGCGCGGCGACCGTAACGCCCAGCGCAGTGAAGTGCTGATCCGCGAAGCCGCCACCGGCAAGGGCAACGGCA
>NZ_VRYY01000508.1 GCF_015731765.1 Nitratidesulfovibrio oxamicus | reverse complement strand
CTGGCGCCCGCGCCGCCGCCGTCACCACCAAGCGCGCTGCCACCTCGTCCGCCGATGCGGACGCCGAGGAACCCAAGCCCCGCGCACGCACCCGCAAGCCCGCAGCGCCCAAGGCCCCGGAAGGGGACGACCAGTGAGCACGCCGGGGCGGGAAGGGCAACAGGGCCAAAAACAGGGGCAGGGGCTGACGCCTGCGGTACTGCTGATCCTGGACGGCTGGGGCATTGCTCCCGCCGGGCCGGGCAACGCGGTGTCGCTGGCGCGCACCCCCAACCTCGACCGGCTCACGGCGCTGCCCTCGCGCACCACGCTGGCCTGCTCCGGGCGTGACGTGGGCCTGCCCGCCGGGTTCATGGGCAACTCCGAAGTGGGCCACATGAACATCGGCGCGGGCCGGGTGGTCTATCAGGACCTTACCCGCATCGACATGGCCGTGGAAAACGGCGAACTTGGCCGTAACTCCGCGCTGTGCGGCCTGCTGGAATCCCTTGTTGCGTCCGGCGGGCGGCTGCACCTGATGGGCCTGCTTTCCGACGGCGGGGTGCACAGCCACATCCGCCACCTGCGCCCCATTGTCGAGGCGGCCAGATCCCGCAACATTCCCGTACTGATACATGCCTTCCTGGACGGGCGCGACACCTCGCCCACCAGCGGCGCGGGCTACGTGGCCGACCTGGAAGCCATCCTGCGTGACGCGGGCTGGGGGCGCATCGCCACCCTGACCGGTCGCTACTACGCCATGGACCGTGACAAGCGCTACGAGCGCAACGCGCTGGCGTGGACGGCCCTTACTGGTGTGACCGGCGGCAAGGGCACTCTGGTGGAGGCTGGCGCAGGCTCGCTGGCCGAGGCCGTACGCGCGGCCTATGCGGCGGGTGAGACCGACGAGTTCGTCACCCCCCGTGTGGTGACGGAAGACGGCGCGCCCGTGGGCCGGGTGGCCGACGGCGACGGCGTGTTCTTCTTCAATTTCAGGGCGGATCGCGCCCGCCAGCTGACCCGCGCCTTCATCGACCCCTCCTTCGACGGGTTCGACCGCGAGGCGGACGGCGGCAGGCGCCCCGCGCTTTCCGGCTTCGTGACCATGACCGGCTACGACGCCAGCTTCGACGTGCCCGTGGCCTTCGGCAAGGACAACCTGGCCATGACCATCGGCGAGGTGGTGTCGTCCATGGGGCTGCGCCAGTTGCGCATAGCGGAGACGGAAAAGTACGCCCACGTCACCTACTTCCTGAACTGCGGTCGCGAGGAACCTTTCCCCGGCGAGGAACGCCGCCTTGTGGCCTCCCCGCGCGACGTGGCCACCTATGACCTGAAGCCCGCCATGAGCGCGGTGGAGGTCACCGACCTGCTGCTGGAAGAATGGCGACAGGGCGGCTACCACCTTGTGGTCTGCAACCTGGCCAATTGCGACATGGTGGGCCACACCGGCATCATTCCGGCGGCCATTGCCGCCGTGGAAACGGTGGACGCCTGCGTGGGCCGCATCGCGGATGCGGTGCTGGGCGCGGGCGGGCGGCTCATCGTCACCGCCGACCATGGCAACGCGGAAGAACTGCTGGACGGCGCGGGCAACCCGCAAACCGCCCACACCACCAACCGGGTGCACTGCGTGGTGGCGGAACGCGATGCGTCGCAGCCCGACGGCATGCGCGCGCTGCGCCTGCGCGGCGACGGCAGGCTGGGGGACATAGCCCCCACCATCCTTGGCCTGTGGGGCGTGGACAAGCCTGACCTGATGACCGGCGCACCCCTGTTTGAGAACGACGGCGACACGGAGGCGGCATAGATGGCCGGTGACAACAGGAACGGGAACAACGGGCAGGGCGGCAAGAGCCGCAAGCCCCTCAATCCGGTGCGCCCCGACGGGCTGGAAGTGATCTTCTTCTACCCGTGCCCGCACTGCCGCCGCCAGGTGCCGCTGATCAGCCCCACCCAGCCCTCCATGGCACAGTGCGATTCGTGCATGCAGCACTTTCCCATCGTGCCGGTGGACGAGCGCACCGTACGCTTTCTGAAGGTGATGCTGGACAATGGGCGGGCGGCCATTGACCCCGATTTCGCGTAGGGCCTGTTTGTGAATAGTCCTTTCGCCCGTTGGCTTCCGACCCGAAGGGCGCCAAGCGTGCCCGTTAGGCGAGCTTGCGAGCCTTACGGGCATCGTGTGCAACGCGGTCAAACGTCACCCGCCATTGCGTTGCTGTCCTTATCCGTAAGACTCGCGCCGTGCGCTCGCCTAACGGCTAAGGCTCAGTCTAATATGATATGAATACGCTCTGCGGTCGCCATCCGTAAGATTCGCTTCGCTCATCTAACGGCTGCCGCACTCCTTCATGGCAGGCTCGTTTTCCTCGCCAACGAACGAAAATCCTAATTCAGAAACAGCTCCTGACAGTCCTTGCCACGCTTCGGCATAGTGAAGCGGAACCAACGCACAAAGAAAACGTCCCCCGTTCGCGGTTGCGAGCGGGGGACGCACTTTTTGCGAAAATGCCTCTACTGCGCGGGGTTACGCGCTGGCGCGGCAGTGGGCAAAGGCCTCGGAAATGCGTTCCTTCACGTAGAACATGAACTCTTCATCGCCGTCTTCCAGGTTGAAGCAGCGGGCGTCGTTGCCGTTGAGACCGGTGGGAATCCAGTCGCCGCGCTCTTCCGGGTCGGTCAGGGAATCGTCGTGAAAGCACACCGACAGCCAGCGCGCGGCGGGGTCATCGTCGATCACGTCCACCAGCACGGCCAGCGGGCGGGCTGCCCAGCCCGGAAAGGTGCCGCGTAGCGAATGGCTGACGCCGGGTCGGCTGACGAATTCCGCCACCGCACCATCATGGGTGTGCAGGTGATCGCACAGGGCCACGAACACGGGCAGCACGCCCGCGCCGTCTTGTCCGGCGGTCCATTGGGCTATGAAGGCATTCACGGCGGCTTCGGTGGCGGCGTCGGCGTACATGGCGTCTCCGTGGTTGTCGGTTGCGGTGGCCGCGCGGGCCAGGCGTTTGCAAGCGCTTGCTATGCATCCGCGGGGCGGGCCTGTCAACTCGGGCACGGGCGGCAAGGGGGCAGAGCGGGCAATGGGGAGCGGTAAAGAACTACCTGTGCCCCTGTTGAAAGGGCGGCAGGGCTCGGTTGAATGACCCGGCGATGGCGAATTGGTACGGATGGTCGGGATGGATCGGCTGCCTTCGCGGGGCTACGCCTTGTCCGATGCCGGGGCGGGCACGGGGCGCAGGTCGTAGCGGCGGATCTGGGGCAGGGGGTAGAAGCGCAGGGTGCCGTCGGGCAGCAGCACCTGCAGGGTGGACTGCGGAGTGGCGATGCATTCCAGACAGTCCTGGGTCACCGTACCCCCGTCGATGAACGCTATGTCCAGCCGCCAGCGCAGCACAGCGCCCGCCTTGTGTCCGGAAAGCTCGTTCATGGCGCGTATCTCGCGTTCCATCAGGGCGCGCCATGCCGTCTTGACCAGCTTGCGGTTGTCCGGGGTGTCGTGCTCGCGGCACAGGCCCATCTTCAGGTTGTCGGGCGAGGGAACGAAGCCGAGCACCCAGCCGGTGGAGGCGTCGGCGCCGCAGGCATGGCAACGAATCATGGCGTGCGCCTCCTTTGGAATTGCCGGGTCTGTTGGGCTGACGGACCAATTGGAAATGCCGAGCCAAAGGGGATTGGGGAACCTGCCGGAACCGTACGGGCCGGATTGCGCCGAGCCCTCACCCCGCCCCGTCTAGCTGCCTATACCGCCCCGGTCCCGGCTTGAAAAGGTGCCTGGCGCGCGCAACGAAAAGCGCGGGAAGGGGATGCGTGCATTCCCTTCCCGCGTTGCATGCGGATATCTGGCGGCGCCTGCGGACTGTTTCGGACTATTGGCCGCGCAGGTGGCGTACCGCGTTTTCGAACAGCACCGTGCCAAGGGTGGCAGGCTCACCGCGCGACCGTTTCGAACTATTGGCCGCGCAGGTGGCGTACCGCGTTTTCGAACAGCACCGTGCCAAGGGTGGCAGGCTCGCCCCGCGACCGTTTCGAACTATTGGCCGCGCAGGTGGCGTACCGCGTTTTCGAACAGCACCGTGCCAAGGGTGGCAGGCTCACCGCGCGTCCAGCCCGGATGGTTGGTGGGGTGGTTGAAGGCTTCGGGGTGGGGCATCAGGCCCAGGATGCGGCCGGACGGGTCGGTCAGCCCGGCGATGCCCAGCGGAGAGCCGTTGGGGTTCCACGGGTATTCCATGGTCACCGCGCCGGTTTCCGGGTGGGCGTATTGCAGGGTGACCAGGTTCTCGGCCACCAGGCGGCGCATCACCTCGTCGTCCAGCGGCACCAGCTTGCCCTCGCCGTGGCGCACGGGCACGTACAGGGTTTCGATGCCCTTGGTGAACACGCAGGGACTGGCGGGGTTGACCTTCAGGGTCACCCAGCGGTCTTCGTAGCGGGCCGAATCGTTGTGGCCCAGCGACACCTGCCGCTCGAAGTACTTGCCGTCCAGCGCGGGCAACAGACCCAGCTTTACCAGCAGCTGAAAGCCGTTGCAGATGCCGATGGCCAGGCCGCCCCGGGCCACGAATTCCTTCAGGCGGTCCAGCAGGGCCTGCCCGTCGGCGTCGGAAAGGTGCAGCCAACGCTGCGCGGCGGCATGGGCCGCGCCCAGGTCGTCCCCGTCCAGAAAGCCGCCGGGAAAGACGATGAAATTGTAGTCCTCGATCCTGATCCTGCGGGCCACGATGTCGGCGAAATGCGCCACATCGGCCCGGTCTGCGCCGGCAAGGCGGGCCGCGTGGGCCGATTCCTCGTGCGAGTTCGTGCCGTAGCCGGTGATGACCAGCGTGTTCACCTGCGCCATGCGCTGCTCCTCGATGGGTTTCTTGTCTGTCCTGACAGTCTTGACAGGGTGATGTGCCTCGACTAGCTACTCGTCAGCGCTGCGCCGTCCGGTTGTCGCCGGGCATGCCCCATGTGCTCGAGACCTGTGGGGACGCATGCCCGGATGGGGCCTGCCCGTCAAGGACGTTTCCGCGAAAGTGACCGGAAAAGTTTCCGGACGCCTGAACGACACTGCGGAAACGGGGGCCGTGCCCGAACCGTTTCCGCTGTCCTGCGCCCGCTGTTTCAGGCGCTTCGGCAATGCTGCCGTGCGCTGGGGATAGCCGGGACCGTCGATATTACGTTCCAGTGGTACATCACGTCAACGGCTGACCTTCATGCCGAAAATGTGGCATAAGGTCCGGATGGCGTTTTTTTGCGTATCGCGTCAACCGAAGGGCGAGCGCTGTAACGCGCGTGCGGCACGATCCGCGCGCCGCGAGCGAGAGCAACCAGTCACTCAGGCAGGAGTTTCATGAAGACCAAGTTCATATTCATCACCGGGGGCGTGCTGTCCTCGCTCGGCAAGGGGCTGGCCGCCGCCTCCATCGGAGCGCTGCTGAAGGCCCGTGGGCTCAAGGTAACCATCCAGAAGCTCGACCCCTACATCAACGTCGACCCCGGCACGATGAATCCGTTCCAGCACGGCGAAGTGTATGTCACCGATGACGGCGCGGAAACCGACCTCGACCTCGGGCATTACGAGCGGTACCTCGGCGAGTCGCTGTCGCAGAAGAACAACTACACCTCGGGGTCCATCTACCACCGCGTCATCACCAAGGAACGCCGGGGCGACTACCTGGGCGGCACCGTGCAGGTCATCCCGCACGTGACCGACGAGATCAAGAACGCCATCCTCGGCCTGGCCGAGGACGAGCCCGACGTGGCGCTGATCGAAATCGGCGGCACCGTGGGCGACATCGAGGGACTGCCCTTCCTCGAAGCCATCCGCCAACTGCGCGGCGACCTCGGCAAGGACCACTGCCTGTACGTCCACCTGACGCTGGTGCCCTACCTGAAGGCCGCGGGCGAGCACAAGACCAAGCCCACCCAGCACAGCGTCAAGGAACTGCGCTCCATCGGCATCCAGCCCGACATCATCCTGTGCCGTTGCGAAAAGGCCATCAGCGCAGAGCTCAAGCGCAAGATCGCCCTGTTCTGCGACGTGGACCAGGACGCCGTGTTCTCGTCGGTGGACGTGGACAACATTTACGAGGTGCCGCTGCGCTTCTACGAGGAAGGCTTCGACCAGAAGATCGCCATCATGCTGCGCCTGCCCGCCAAGAACGCCAACCTGGAGTCGTGGGAGACGCTGATCCACACCTGCTCGCACCCGGAAGGGCAGGTGACCATCGGCATCGTGGGCAAGTACGTGGACCTCAAGGAAGCGTACAAGAGCCTGCACGAGGCGCTGATCCACGGTGGCGTGGCCAACAAGGTCAAGGTGAACCTGCGCTACGTGAACTCGGAAGAGATCACCGAGGCCAACGTGGCCGAAAAGCTGGCCGGGTGCGACGGCATCCTGGTGCCGGGCGGCTTCGGGCATCGCGGCGTGGAAGGCAAGATCCGCTCCATCCGCCACGCGCGCGAGCACAAGATTCCCTTCTTCGGCATCTGCCTTGGCATGCAGTGCGCGGTCATCGAATACGCCCGCAACGTGCTGGGCCTGGCCGACGCCAACTCCGAAGAATTCAACGAGCTTACCGACAACAAGGTCATCTACCTGATGACCGAGTGGTACGACTTCCGCAAGGGCGCGGTGGAACGCCGCGACGCCTCCAGCGACAAGGGCGGCACGCTGCGCCTTGGCGCGTACCCCTGCGTGGTGGTGCCCGGCACCAAGGCGTGGGACGCCTACGGCGCCGAGCGCGTGGACGAGCGTCATCGTCACCGCTTCGAATTCAACAAGGCCTACTTCGAGGCCATGGCCGAAAAGGGCCTGGTGTTCAGCGGCCTTTCGCCCGACGGAGAACTGGTGGAAATCGTGGAACTGCCCGACCATCCGTGGTTCCTGGGCTGCCAGTTCCACCCCGAGTTCAAGTCCAACCCCATGCGCCCGCACCCCTTGTTCCGCGAATTCATCAAGGCGGCCAAGAAGGAAGCCGTGGGCGGCAAAAAGGGCAAGTAGCGCGCCGTCGGCCGTACATCACGGATATGAGGCGACGCGCCTTCCCCGGTGGAAGGCGCGTCGCCGTCTGCGGGGGGGGGCGCGGTTGCCTCGTGCGGGTTTCGCGTGCATCGTCCGTTCCCGCATGCACCTGCCCTTGCAGCTGTTCTTTCGCGCACTCTTGACGCGGCGGCAATCCGTCGCATTGTTAAGGGTCTGACTCTTGCGGGGCGCGGCTGCCTTGGGCGGCCTTTCGCCGGAACTGCCGTCATCTTTCGCCGGAGCATAGGCAGCCCGATGTGGCGAAAGGTGCCGACTGATGGTAAAAGCGTCCGGCGGGGCAGGAGAACACGACGTTTCCGGCCTGCCCGGCCAGCCGTTACCCGGTATATTTCCGAAGCGCACCGCCCGCGCGCACCCCATGCGGCCACATTTGCCGCATCCGGTCAGGCAGGCCGGTCCGCCGCGCCCTCATCCGCCACGGAGAACCATGCATCCCGAATCATCCAGCACCACCTTGGCTACCGCCTCCGGCGGCATGACGCCGGACGCCCTGTACGAGCGCCTGCGCGCGCGCCGGTTCATTTTCGCCGGGCCGTGCGCCCTTGAAAGCCTGGAACTGGCCCTGGATACCGCCCACGCCGTGCGCGAGGCGGCCGAGGCCGCCGGGCTGTTCGCCGTGTTCAAGAGTTCGTGGGACAAGGCCAACCGCACGTCGCTGGACGGCTTTCGCGGCCCCGGCCTTGCGCGCGGCATGGAATGGCTGGCCCGCATCAAGCAGGAAACCGGCCTGCCCGTGGTCACCGACATTCACGAGCCGGAACAGGCGAAACCCGTGGCCGAAGTGGCCGATGTGCTCCAGATTCCCGCCTTCCTGTGCCGCCAGACCAGTCTGCTGCTGGCCGCGGCGCAGACGGGCCGGGTGGTCAACGTCAAGAAGGGCCAGTTCGTGGCCCCGTGGGACATGGCCCCCGCGCTGGACAAGCTGCGCTCCACCGGCAACAGCCGCATTCTCCTGACGGAGCGCGGGGCCAGCTTCGGCTACAACAATCTGGTGGTGGATTTTCGTTCGCTGCCCATCATGCAGGGCTATGGCGTGCCGGTGGTGTTCGACGCCACCCACTCCGTGCAACTGCCCGGCGGCAAGGGCTCCTCGTCCGGCGGCGACCGCCGCTTCGTGCCCATGCTGTCCCGCGCAGCCGTGGCCGCCGGTGTGGACGGAGTGTTCCTGGAAACCCACCCCGACCCGGATCATGCCCTGTGCGACGGCCCCAACAGCTGGCCGCTGGACAAGCTGGCCCCGCTGCTGCGCGACTTCGCCGCCCTCTGGAGCCTGCCGTATGCGAGCTGAAGACCTGGCCCGCTCCATCTCGCTGCTGGTGCTGGACGTGGACGGAGTGATGACCGACGGCGGCCTGTACTACGATGATGAAGGGCGGGTGACCAAGCGCTTCAACGTGCAGGACGGCCTGGGCATCAAGCTGGCGCAGGCCGCGGGAATCGCCGTGGCGGTGATCACCGGGCTGACCTCCGGCGCGGTGGAAGCGCGCATCCGCAGCCTGGGCATCCAGGACTACCACGCGGGCTTCCTGCACAAGTCGGAGTGTATCGACGGTATTCGCCGCAAGCACAACCTTGAATGGTCGCAGGTGGCCTACCTTGGTGACGACTGGGTGGACTTCGGCCCGCTGAAGCTGGTGGGCCTGCCCATGGCCGTGGCCAATGCCCAGCCCGAGGTCAAGGCCCTGGCCCGCTATGTGACCACCGCCAGCGGTGGCCATGGCGCCGTGCGCGAGGCCATCCGCTTTCTGCTGGCCGAACAGGGCCTGCTGGACCGCATGCTGGAAAGCTGGCCGGAGCAGGCATGAGACGCCGTACGCTGTTGATCCTGCTGCTGGTTGCGCTGGTTGTCGGCGGTGCCGCCGCATGGCGTTGGCAGGCAGGGATGCGCCAGGCGCTGGAAACGGCCATTTCCGGTGGCCATGCTGACCCCGCCACGCTGGAAGAGGCCGTGGGCGTGGCCATGAAGGGCATCGAACTGGTGCAGGGCGAAAAGGGCATCGAGCTGTGGCGGCTGAAGGCCACCTGGGCCCAACTGCGCCAGAGCAACAACGTCATCGACGTGGACAGCCCCGACATTGTCTATCAGATGGACGGCGGCAAGCAGGTGCGCATTTTGGCAAAGAAGGGCGAAGTGCAGCAAGAGGCCCAGATGGTGAGCATGTGGGACGACGTGCATGCCACCCATGACCGCCACGAACTGTTCGCCAGGCTGATGGTCTACAACGGCACCAGCCGCATCATGTATTTTCCGGAAGGGGCGCGCATTGAGGGGCAGAGCCTTTCGGGCAACGCCACCCGGCTGGAATGGGACATGGCCAGTGACGTGCTGCGCGGCAGCGACGGCGTGACCATGCTGCTCACCCCGCGTGCGGGCGACGGTGGCGGCCAGCCCGTGCCGGGCAATGTGGCGGCCCCCAAGCCGGCCCCGCAGGACGCCGATTCCCAGAAGAAAGCCGTGCAGAAAGCCCCGGCCAAAAAGTCGCCCGAAAAGAAATCATCCGACCAGAAGGCATCGGGCCAGAAGGCATCGGGCCAGAAGGCATCGGGCCAGAAGGCTTCGGGCCAGAAGGCCCCGACGGCCAAGGCTGTGCAGCAGGGCGCGGGCGCTTCCAAGTCAACCAAGCAGGAGACGAGGCAATGAGACATACCGGCATCCGCTCCGCGCTGTGCGTGGCGCTGCTGTTGACCTTTTCCGCCCCCGCCGTGGCGGCGGACGCCAAGTCGGCCGCCGGGGTGCGCCGCGACGTGCCCACCGCCGTCAAGTCCGACCGCATGCAGTACGACGCCAAGGGCCAGGTGGTGATCTTCGAGGGTGACGTGTACGTCCAGCGGCCCGACTTCGAGATGTGGGCCGAAAAGATTACCCTGTACCTGCGCAAGAAGGCGGCCAAACCCGGCAAGGCCGTGGCGGGGCAGGGGGCTGATGCGCCTGCCCCGGCTGGCCCGGGCGCCATGGACGCCGGTGAAATCGACCGCATGGTGGCCGAGCGCAAGGTGCGCATGAAGCGCGACAACCGCACCGGCGAATGCGAAAAGGCCACCTACACCGTGGACAACGCCGTGCTGGTCATGGAGGGCAACCCCGTGCTGCACGAAGGTGAAAACAACATCAAGGGCGACGTCATCACCTTCTACACCCGGGAAAACCGCAGCGAAGTGCGCGGCACCTCCACCAAGCGGGTGCAGGCGGTGTTCACCTCGTCCGGCGACGTGAACCCCCTTGGCGAATCCAGGGACAACGGCAAGGGCAACGGCAAGGACGCCGCCACGGGCGATGCCGCCCCCAAGGGGGCTGCCCAGTGAGTTCGGTGTTGCGCGGAGAAGACCTGCACAAGCAGTTCGGCCAGCGCGAAGTCGTGCGCGGCGTGTCGCTGACGGTGAGCCAGGGCGAGACCGTGGGCCTGCTTGGCCCCAACGGCGCGGGCAAGACCACCACGTTCTACATGCTCATCGGCATCATCAAGCCGACATCGGGCCGGGTAGAACTGGATGGCCGCGACATCGCCGACTGGCCCCTGCACGAACGGGCGCGGGTGGGGCTGAGCTACCTGCCGCAGGAAAGCTCCATCTTTCGCCGCCTTACCGTACGCCAGAACCTTCAGATGATTCTTGAGCACACCGGGCTTTCCAAGGCGCAGCAGAAGGAACGCGGCGACATGCTGCTGGAAGACTTCGGCATCACCCACCTGGCCAATTCCGTGGCCATGCATCTTTCCGGCGGCGAACGGCGACGGTTGGAGATTGCCCGGTCCATGATCCGCGATCCCAAGTTCATCCTGCTGGACGAGCCGTTCGCGGGCATCGACCCGCTGGCCGTGGACGACATCCAGCAGCTCATCACCGGCCTGCGCAACAGAGGCATCGGGGTGCTCATATCCGACCACAACGTGCGCGAAACCCTGCACATCTGTGACCGGGCCTACCTGGTGCATCAGGGCGAGGTGATTCTGGAGGGCACCCCCGCGCACATCGTGGACAACCCGCGCGCGCGGGACGTGTATCTGGGCGAAGGTTTTTCGCTGTAGTCCGGGCCATTGCTTTCTGCCCGTTGTGGCCGCATCGCCATGTGCGGCGGCAACGCGTCCATGTTCACGGCGCCTTTCGCACTGCGGGGGGCGCCGTATCCGTTGTGGCCGCCGTCCCTTTTCGGGGCCGGAGGCAGGGAGGGCGGAAGGCTTCCGGGAGTGTCGCGGCGTATTGGCGACAGCGGTTGCATACTTCTTGCTTCTATGGCATGGTTTACCTAACCTCTTGGGGAAGGGAACACATTTTCACAGTGGGCCGTTTCTTGCTTGTCGTCGCACCCCGTGTTGCGTCGTCATGTCGTTTGGCCCCAACGCAAGGATACAAGGCCACAGCGCAAGGCCGTCCGGTCACGACGCAGGGTCATAGGGGTTGTCCACGCATGGCATTGGAACTCAGGCAGCAGCTCAAGCTCACCCAGCAATTGGTGATGACGCCGCAACTGCAACAGGCCATCCGGCTGTTGCAGCTTTCGCGGCTGGAGCTTGTCGAGACGGTGCAGCAGGAGATGCTGGAAAACCCGTTTCTGGAAGAAGCCCAGGACGAGGGGCCGCAGGTCGAGACTCCCGACCCGCGCGAAGCCGCCACCGCAGCTGCCGACGTAGCCTATGACCGTGAAATCGCTCGTGATGCCGACTGGGAAGACTACCTTGGCGACTTCGCCAGCACCAGCCGCCAGTCCACGGTGCGCGAAACGGAACTGCCCGAGGAAATGACCTCGTTCGAGGCGCGCTACGCCGCAAAGCCCTCGTTGGAAGGGCACCTGATGTGGCAGTTGCGCCTGTCCTCGCTGACCGAGCGCCAGAAGGACATCGGCGAGGTGATCATCGGCAACATCGCATCGTCGGGCTACCTGCACGCCACGGTGGACGACATCGCCGAAATGGCGGGCGTGACCCCCGGCGAGGTGGAGTCCGTGCTGCACGCCGTGCAGCGTTTCGACCCGGTGGGGGTGTCCGCGCGCACGGCGCAGGAATGCCTGCTGGTGCAGATAGAGATGCTGGGCTACACGCGCGACAAGGTGCTGGTGGAACTGGTGCGCGACCACCTGGAAGACCTGGAGAAACGCCGCTACAAGCCGCTGTTGCGCAAGTTTCGCCTGACCATGGAGGACCTGAAGGAGTACCTGGACCTCATCCAGACCCTGGACCCCATGCCCGGCGCCAGCTACGGCGGCGGCGATCCGCAGTTCGTCAGCCCCGATGTGTACGTCTACAAGTACGACGACGATTTCATCATCATGCTCAACGAGGACGGCCTGCCGCACCTGCAACTGAGCACCATGTACGAACGGTCCGCCGCGGCGGCTGCGTCAGCGGGCGAGCGCGAATATTTTCAGGAAAAGATGCGCTCTGCCTCGTGGCTCATCAAGAGCCTGTACCAGCGCCAGCGCACGCTGTACAAGGTTGTGGAATCCATCGTCAAGTACCAGCGCGGCTTTTTCGAGGACGGCGTTTCGCGTCTGAAGCCGCTCATCCTGAAGGACATCGCCGACGACATCGGCATGCACGAATCCACCGTCAGCCGTATCACCACCAGCAAGTACGTGGCCACGCCGCACGGCATCATGGAGTTGAAGTTCTTCTTCAACAGTGCGCTGGAACTGGACGACGGCAGCCAGGTGGGTTCCGAGAGCGTCAAGGCGCTGATCAAGAAGCTGATTGCCGACGAAGACCCGCGCGAGCCGCTGAGCGACGAGCGGATAGGTGAAATTCTGAAGGATCAGCTCAAAGTCAATATTGCCCGCAGGACCGTTGCGAAGTATCGTACTGCCATGGACATTCCCTCCTCGTCCAAGCGGAAGGAACTGTTCTGACGGCAAAAGCCCGGCGCCGCACCCGGCGCAGGGCGCCATCCGTCTCCGGCGGCGCACCCGGCAGCAGCACCCGGCGTGC
>NZ_VRYY01000496.1 GCF_015731765.1 Nitratidesulfovibrio oxamicus | reverse complement strand
CGCGGCTCTCCGCCAAGGCGGGCCAGCGCACCGGGCAACTCGTCCAGGTCCTGCGGCCCGGCCGCGCGCACCTCTGCCAGCGCCCTGCCGCCAAGGCGGAGCGTGGTGCGGTGCGCAAGCACGGGGCCATCAAGAACCTTGAGCATGCTATTCCCTTTCCAGGTAACGGGGGCCGATGGTGGTCACGTTGCCGGCGCCCAGCGTCAGCAGCAGGTCGCCGGGTTGCAGCACTTCTGGCAGCGCCGCCAGCACGGAATCGAAATCCTGGTGGTAGGTCACGTCGGTCTTGGACACCTGGCGGATGCCCTGGGCAAGGCTTTGCCCGCTCACGCCGGGGATGGGCTTTTCCGAGGCGGGGTAGATTTCCGTCAGCAGCAGCTTGTCCACCCCGTCGAACACCTTGCAGAATTCCCCGAACAGGGCCTGCGTGCGGCTGAACCGGTGCGGCTGGAACACCACCACCAGCCGCCGGTGCGGAAAGCACTGGCGCGCCGTTGCCAGCGTGGCCGCGATCTCCGCCGGGTGGTGGCCGTAGTCGTCCACCACCAGCACGCCGCCGCGCTCGCCCTTGCGCTCGAAGCGCCGCCCCACCCCGCCGAACTTGGCTAGGCCCGCCACGATCTTCTCGGGGGCGATGTCGCACTCCAGCGCCACGCCGATGGCGGCAAGGGCGTTCAGGATGTTGTGGCGGCCCGGCTGGACCAGGCGCACCTGGCCGATGTCGTCGCCGTTGACTATGACGTTGAACAGGCTGGTGTCCGCGCAGGCCAGCACCTCAGCCCGGATGGCGTTGCCCTCGCCGAAGCCGTAGGTGACCACCGGGCGCTTCACGCGGGGCAGCAGTCGCCGCACGCCGGGGTCGTCGCCGCAGACCACGTTCATGCCGTAAAACGGCACCTTGTTCATGAAATCCACGAAGGCGTCGTCTATGGCCTGCTGCGAGGGGTAGTGGTCCACGTGGTCCATGTCCACGTTGGTGACCACGGTGACGATGGGGAAAAGGCACAGGAAAGAGCCGTCCGATTCGTCCGCCTCGGCGATCAGGTAGGCGCCGTCACCCAGTCGCGCGTTGGCGCCGTAGGCGTTCAGACGCCCGCCGATGATCACCGTGGGATCGGTGCCCGCT
The DNA here is from genome assembly GCF_015731765.1 of Nitratidesulfovibrio oxamicus. Lineage (GTDB taxonomy): Bacteria > Desulfobacterota > Desulfovibrionia > Desulfovibrionales > Desulfovibrionaceae > Cupidesulfovibrio > Cupidesulfovibrio oxamicus. The sequence goes on along the minus strand of NZ_VRYY01000496.1, from coordinate 540 downwards.
TCGTCGAAGATGGCCGCCGTCAGCGAAGTGGTAGTTGTCTTGCCGTGCGTGCCCGCAATGGCGATGCCCGTGCGCAGGCGCATCAGCTCCGCCAGCATCTCGGCGCGCGGAATGATGGGGATGCCCCGCTTGCGCGCCGCCGCCACTTCGGGATTCTCGTCGCCGATGGCCGTGGACTTCACCAGCACCTGCGCGTCCGTCAGGTTGGCCTCGCCGTGGCCGATGTATATCTCGGCGCCTAGCTTGCGCAGACGGCGCACCACCGTGCCGTCGGACATGTCCGAGCCGCACACCTCGTAGCCCAGGTTCAGCAGCACCTCGGCAATGCCGCTCATGCCCGAACCGCCGATGCCGACCATGTGTATTTTTTTGATCTTGTTGTTATTCATAATATTTTTTCTAATTGGGGTGTTTTTGATCAGCCTTTGGCGAGGCAAGCGCCTTTACGCCTCACGCCCCGTGAGAATAGCTTCCATGCCGTCCACCACGGCGGCGGCGGCCTGCGGCCTGCCCATGGCGCGCGCGGCGCGGCCCATGCCG
>NZ_VRYY01000495.1 GCF_015731765.1 Nitratidesulfovibrio oxamicus | reverse complement strand
GGCGTCGGCCGTGGGCCGCCCTGCCTGCCCGCTTTGCGTCCGTGCCGCACCGCAGCGGCCCATGCCGCGTCCGGTGCCGGGTCCGCGCCCCATGGGGCCTGTTCCGTTCATGCCGGGCATATGCGCCTCCTGGTTGCAGGTGAAACAGTGGCCACGCGGCCACACTCGCCGGTCAGCATGAACCGTTCCATCAAGTTTAAGGCAATGATCACAGTATGTTAAGGTGACAATAAGCCGCACCGTAAAACTGCGGGCGCAAAATGCGCCCATATGATATGTGAGTGCTTGCATACCGAACGACATCGTCTTGCGGCGTCACCCGTCCGGGTGTCGCCCAGCCGGGAAAGGAGCGAACCATGGCCCTGCCGCGTGACATATCCTGCGAAACCATCATGGAAAGCGTGGCCGACGGCGTGTTCACCGTGGACCTCGACTGGCGCATCACCTCATTCAACAGGGCGGCGGCGGAGATTACCGGGGTGCCCGCGCACGAGGCGCTGGGCAGGCGCTGCCGCGACGTGTTCCATTCCAGCATTTGCGACGGGGCCTGCGTGCTGCGGGCGTGCATTGAGCAGGACATGCCGCTGGGCAACCGGTCGGTGTTCATCCTGCGCCCGGATGGCCGAAAGGTGCCCGTGAGCATCAGCGGAGCGCCCTTGCGTGACCGGCGCGGCAGGCTGATGGGCGGGGTGGAGACCTTTAGAGACCTTTCCGCCCTGCACCTGATGCGCAAGCAGCTGGACGGCCAGCACACGGTGGAGGACATCGTCACCCGCAGCGCGGCCATGATCCGCTTGCTGGGGATCCTGCCGCAGGTGGCGGCCAGCGATGCGCCGGTGCTGGTGCTGGGCGAATCGGGCACCGGCAAGGAACTGTTCGCGCGGGCCATCCACAACCTCAGCCCCCGGCGGGGCAGGCCCTTCGTGGGGGTGAACTGCGGGGCGCTGCCGGAACACCTGCTGGAATCGGAACTGTTCGGCTACAAGGCCGGGGCGTTCACCGACGCGCGGCGCGACAAGCCGGGGCGCTTTGCCCTGGCGGACGACGGCACCATCTTTCTGGACGAAATAGGCGACATGCCCCTGCCCTTGCAGGTGAAGCTGCTGCGGGTGTTGCAGGAAAAGGCGTACGAGCCGCTGGGCGCGGTGCGCCCCCAGGCAGCACCCGCGCGGGTCATCGCCGCCACCAACCGCGACCTGGAACGCCTTGCGGGCGAGGGGGGATTCCGCAGCGACCTGTACTACAGGCTGAACGTGGTCATGTTGCGCCTGCCCGCCCTGCGCGAGCGGCCAGAGGACATCCCCCTGCTGCTTGATCACTTCGTGGCGCAGCGCAACCTGCTGAGCGGCAAGGAGATAGAGGGAGTGTCCGAGGACGTGCTGCACCTGCTGCTGCGCTACCCCTTCCCCGGCAACGTGCGTGAGATGGAGAACATCGTCGAGTACGCGTTCATCCTGTGCCAGCGCGGGTTCATCCAACTGGAACATCTGCCGGAATACATGCTGGGCGTGCAGGCGCCGACAGCACCCCCCCAGCAGAAGGCGACGGGGGATGATACGGGCGCAGCAATGCAGGCTGCGTGCGGGCAAGGTGCGTCAGCCCAGTTCGTGCAGGCCCGGTCCGAGCAACGCGGTCCGCGCACCATGGCGGTCGCCAAGCGGGACGCCGCTCGCGAGGCCCTGCGGCGGCACGGCGGG
>NZ_VRYY01000494.1 GCF_015731765.1 Nitratidesulfovibrio oxamicus | reverse complement strand
CAGCGCGGCGGAAGCCAGCGCGCGCCACAGGGCCGCTCGGCGGAACCGGGCGCCCTGATCCGGATGTTCCGGGCCCGGGCACTCCGGCCCGGAACATTCAGGGCCGGACGCCCCGATAGAGCCGCCGGACTGCCCATCCGCCCCATGCGCGGCGCGGAGCGCACGCCCGGCTTGCGCCACGTGATTGCCTGCATCGGTCCCGTTCTGATACGCTTGCATGGGATGCATGGTACGAACAGACCCGGCCCATGGCAAGGGGCTGTCGCGCCCCCGCCCGCACTGCCTTTCGCCCAGCTCCCATAACCCACGGAGGCCGGATGCACGGACCCACCCTGCGCGACCGCGCCCGACGCGTGCGCCGCTACGTGACCAGCGACGTGTGGCTCGAACGTGCCGAAACAGGCCCGCCCGCCCGTCGCGGCCTGGTCTGGCTTGTGCGGCGTGCCTTTCAGGCGGCGCTGGGTTTCGTGGACGACCAGTGCCTGTTGCGCGCATCCGCCCTGACCATGACCTTCGTGTTGTCCATGGTGCCCTTTCTGGCCGTGGTGTTTTCCATCACCAAGGGGCTTGGGGTGCACAACGCCGAGGCTACCCAGATGCTGCTGCTGCGCCTTGCCGCAGGCAACCCGGACACGGTGGCGCGCATCCTGGAATACGTGGAACGCACCAGCGCGGGCCGCATGGGCGCGGTAAGCGCCGCCTTTCTGCTGTTGACGGCGGGCATGCTCATGGCCAACATCGAACGCTCGTTCAACGCCATCTGGAAGGTGCGCCAGGGCCGCAGCCCGTGGCGCAAGTTCACCGATTTCTTTTCGGTGATGCTGGCCTGCCCCCTGCTGATGGGCACCGCCATCACCCTGGGCGCCAGCCTGCGCAGCGGCAAGGTGCTGGGCAGGCTGCTGGAAGTGGCCCCGGTGGGCGCGGCCTACCTGCTGCTGCTCAAGCTGGTGCCGCTGTTCATGGTCTTCGTGGTGCTGCTGTTCCTGTACTCGTACATTCCCAACACCAGGGTGCGTCCGCGCGCGGCCATGGCAGGGGCGCTGCTGGCGGCCATGGCCTGGCAGGGCGCGGAGTACGCCTACATGGTCTGGCAGGCGCGCTTCGCCAGTTACGGGCTGATATACGGCAGCTTCGCGCAGGTGCCGCTGTTCCTGATGTGGCTGTATGTTTCGTGGGCGGTGGTGCTGTTCGGGGTAGAGGTGTGCCACGCGGTGCAGAACGCGCCCACCTTCGAAAAGCACCTGCGCGCCGGAAGGGTGAGCCGCCTTGAGCGCGACCGGTTGGCCGTGCTGGCCATGCTGCTGCTTACCCGCGCCTTCGTGCGCGGCACGGGCGCGGTGCCGGGCCATCGCATGGCCGCCCTTCTGGATGCCCCGGACCACGTGCTGGACGACGTGCTGGACCGGCTGGCCCGCGAAGGCATGGTGGTGCGGGTATGCGACGATGCCCCGGCCTGGGTGCTGGGTGCGCCGCCCGACGGACTGCGCATCGCCGACGTGCTGTTGGCCGTGGCCGGGCGCACCCGTGGCGAGGGCGAGGAGCAGGTGGCCACGTCCTTCGAATTCATCAACGACACCCTGGCCCGCCTGGCCGGAGACATGGCCGCCAGCCCGGCCAACGCCACCCTGCGCGCCTACCACGACACCACCCTGCCCGACTGGTTCGACGCGGCCCCGGCCCGCGCGCCCGACGCCCCT
>NZ_VRYY01000493.1 GCF_015731765.1 Nitratidesulfovibrio oxamicus | reverse complement strand
ATGCCGCCCCGCACACCGGCGGGGCGTGGTCCTGCGGCATGCGTCCGCCCGTTGCCCATTGCGTCGCGCGGAACGGGCGGAACGGGCGGAATGGGCCGGTCATGCTGGGCGGGGGGGAGGTCCAGCAGCCAGTGCCACCCCGCGCAGGGGGGGCAGGCTTCTGTCAGGGGGAGCAGGTCGTGCAGCATGGCGCCGGGCGGCGGCATCGCAAGCCCCAGCGCGCGCAGGAACAGCCCGCTCACGCCGAGCACGCGGCCCGAGGGGGCCACCGCGCAAAGGCCGGTTCCGGCGTGGTCGTGCAGCAGGCGTATCATGTGCTTCCCGCGTCCAGGGGATGCGGCGGGGAATCCGCCGGAGTTTCCATGGTGGCCCCATACTGCGCAAAGTTGCGCTGCATGGCAATGGGCCGGGGCATGGAACCTGCGGGCCGCACGGGGTAAACCGCGTGGTAGGCGCAGGCGGACGCGGAATGCCGGAGGGGAGTCCGCTGCCGGTATACGTCTTGCCTGCGGGATGCCCTGTTCATAAATGGTTGTCGGGTGGGTGGTAAGGGCTGCCCGGAGATGTCTGCCCGTGGAGCCTGTCAGCGGGCGTGACCGTGCTGTGCCCCGTCAGTTGGGGGCAGGGGGGCACCCGTCAGCGGCGACGGGAGGTGTCCATCTCCTTCAGTCGCTGGTGTATCTGGCGTGCACGGCGCGGGCCGATGCCCGGCACCTCTGCCAGTTCCTTCTCGCTGGCCGCGCGCATGGCGGCCAGCGTGCCGAAGCGGTCCCACAAGAGACGCGCGGTCTTGGGGCCCACTCCTTCCACGCGCTGCAATTCGCCGGTCAGCGCAGCCCCTGCGCGGGCACGGCGGTGCCGCCCGATGGCGAAGTCGTGCACGGCGTCGCGCACGTGCTGGAGAAACAACAGTTCCGGCGCGCCGTCGCGCAGGGGCAGCGGGTTGGCCCGGCCCGGCAGGAATATGCGGTCGGCCACGTTGCCCGCGCGGCGGTCGGCCCGGCCATCTTCGGTGCGGGCCTTGGCGATGGACGCCAGTGCGAACAGCCCTTCGCCGCCCGCCTCGCGAACGGCCCGATGCACGGCGGAAAGCTGGCCCCGACCTCCATCGATCAGGACCAGGTCCGCCCACGGCGGGCCGGAAGCGATGCGCCGCCGGGCCCACTCCGCAAGGGCCGCGTAGTCGTCGCCCGCCGTGAAGGTGGGGGACTGGTCGGTGTGCTCAATGGAAGTTTCGGGGGCCTCGCCCGCCTGTGCTTCCATCGGTTCTTTTGCCGGGCCTTCTGGCAGGGCATGGGGCAGATCACCGGGCTGCCCGTCCGGCAGATCGTCTGGCCTGCGGTCAGGCTCACTGGCGGCGGAAAGGTCGGCGGGGCTGTCCGCAGGACGGTCGAGGGCATATGCCCGCCAGGCGTCACGCACCGGTCGTCCATCTTCGAAGACCACCATGCCTGCGCGGGTGGAGCGGCCCCCGGTGTGCGAAATGTCCACGGCCTCCACCCGACGTACCGGCGCGGGCAGGTGCAGGGCGCGGGCCAGCAGGTCGGGCAGGGGGGCTTCCGTCTCGCGTCGGGCATGCTCGCGGGCATTGGCGGCGGCCATGTCCACCAGCCGGTTCTCTTCGGGCGAGCGGGGCGCCACGATGCGCACCGGCCCGCCGCGCAGGTCGGCCAGGGTTTCCTCTATGGCGCGCAGGCTC
>NZ_VRYY01000492.1 GCF_015731765.1 Nitratidesulfovibrio oxamicus | reverse complement strand
CGCGACAGCGGCAGCGGTCGGGGCCGAGAAGGCCGGGCCAGCCCCGGCGGGCGGCGCAACCGGTTGCAGGAACGGCGCGGGGGTGCGGCCTTCCAGTTGCTTCCAGAAGCGTTCCTCCAGCGTTTCCTTGCCGCCGTCGCTGAACTCCACGGGTTCGGGCACCCTGGACAGGGCTTCGACCTGGAGGAGGATGTCCTTGTGCTCGCCGGGGGTGACCTTGCCGTCGGCGGTCAGGCGTTCCAGCCGGGCCGTGCGGGCGGCCTTGGCCTGCTCGCCCTTGTAGGCGGCGAACTCCTGTTCGGCGCTGGCCTTGCCTTCCTCTGCGGCGGTTCTGGCCGTGTCGGCGTCGGCGCGGGCCTTGTCGCTGGCGGCCAGCTTGTCCTTCAGTTCGTTGTTGGCCGTGGTCAGGCTGTTGACCTGCTGTTCCAGCGCGCCGATGCGCTTCTGAAGATCTTCCATATCCATGCGGGTTCCTCCGGGTGCGGGTTGTTCGGGGGTGTGGGCGGCAAAGAGGATGACGATGGCGTCCGAGCCGTCGCCAAGCTGCACCGGCCCCAGCCCCTTGATGGCGGGCGGCACGCCGCCCAGCAGGCCCACGTGCCGCAGGCGCTTGCCGCCGGGGTGCAGGGCCATGGACACGTACCGATAGGAGCCACTGTGCACGGCTTCGCGCACCGTTTCCGGAACCTGTGCGAGCTGTGCGAACAGATCGGCCCCGGTGCGGCGCAGCGCCCGCACCCAGCCGTAGGCCGGGGAATCGGTTTCCGGGTGGCCGATGACCAGCGGGGCTTCTTCCTGCTGCGGGTCGTAGTTGCGGACGATGGCGTCGAAGTCTGCGCTGGTGAAGGTGCGCGGCGTGCCCTGGCTGTCGGTCCACGTGCCGGTGCGGGCGATGCGGATCCACGGGTTGGCTTGGGGTGCGGCGTCCTGTGCGGCGTTGGGGGTGGGCATGTTGACTCCTTGTGCGTGGCGCGTTACCGAAAAGGTGGAAATGTCGTGGCGGCGTACCCTGAATGCCCTGACCGAGCAGGGGTCGTAAGCAAGGGTGCCGCCTGCCCGGAAGGCCGCGTGACTTCCGGGCCGTTTTCGTTTCAGGGCTCGCGGTACAGCAGCACCCCGGTGCGCTGGGCTTCGAGGTATTCCAGTATTCGCCGCTCCGACCTGTCGGCCTTGGGCATGAAGGCGGTGGTGCCCACCCAGCCCCGCCCGTTGACCAGGTTGCACACGCCGAATCCCCCCACCTGCTTCTCGCCGTCCCGAAACAGCCGGATCATCCGGAGCGTCGTGCATGCCTTGCCCGACAGTTTGGCGGGCACCTGCCAGATTTCCCACGGGGATTTGATGGTGCGGGCCAGCAACAGCACGTGCTGGTCGCGGGCGTTTTTGGAGAGCTTCCAGTCGCCGGTGGCCTTGTCGATGAACAGCCCCTTGCCGATGACCACGGGCAGCTTCACGCCCGGCAGGCGGATGGCCGTGCTGGCGTCGATGTCCGCAAGGCCGAATTCCTTCAGGAAGGCCAGCACGTAGTCCGCCGGGGCAAGGCCGCGCGGCAGGATGTCCGCGTTGGTCACGGGCAGGATGTGGCGGGGATCCAGCTTGGCCAGCGGGGGGCGGCACGGGTCGTCACCATCCGCAAAGGCCGGGCCGCCGCGCCTGCACAGCACGAGGGCCGGGGGAAAGGCCACCGCGCCGTCATCGAGCGGGCC
>NZ_VRYY01000491.1 GCF_015731765.1 Nitratidesulfovibrio oxamicus | reverse complement strand
GCACCCCGTCGGCGTTGCGTTCCAGCAGGCGCACGCGCGCCCCCATGCGGTGCAGCAGCCGCGCGGCAGCCATGCCGGAGCGGCCCGCGCCCACGACCACCACAAGGTCGCCCTTGCCGATGGTTTGCGCCGTGTGCTTGTCGCAGGTCATTGCCGTATCCTTGCCTTACCGGAGTTTCAGCACCGACAGGGCCATCAACCCCAGCAGCGCCGACATGATCCAGAACCTGATGATGATCTTCGACTCTGGAATGCCCTGCAGTTCGAAGTGATGATGCAGCGGGGCCATGCGAAAGATGCGCTTGCCCCCCGTGAACTTGAAGTAGCCCACCTGCAGGATCACCGACAGGGTTTCCACCACGAACAGCCCGCCCACGACGAGCAGCAGCAGTTCCTGCTTGCACAGCACCGCCAGGAAGCCCAGCGCGCCGCCAAGGGCCAGCGAGCCCACGTCGCCCATGAACACCTGGGCCGGGTAGGCGTTGAACCACAGAAAGCCCAGGCTTGCGCCCACCAGCGCCCCGCAGAACACGGTAACCTCGCCCACGCCGGGCACGTTGGGCACTTGCAGGTAGTTGGCCATCTGCACGTTGCCCGCCACGTAGATGAACACGGCAAAGACCATGCCCGCGATGATGGTGGGACCGATGGCCAGGCCGTCCAGCCCGTCGGTAAGGTTCACCCCGTTGGACGAACCCACCATCACCGTCACGGCGAAGGGTATGTACAGCCAGCCGAGGTCGGGCGCGAGCCCCTTGAAGAACGGAAAGGCCAGGCGGGTGGAGTACACCGGCTCGCTGACCACCATGTACATGGCCACGGCGGCCACGACCACCTGCCCCAGGAACTTGGCGCGGGCGGACAGGCCCTTGTTGTTGCGACGGCGGATCTTGATGTAGTCGTCCAGAAAACCAACCAGGCCAAAGCCCAGAAAGATGAGCATTGTCAGCCAGACGTACTTGTTGGTCAGGTCGGCCCACAGCAGCACGCTGCACGTCAGGCAGAAGGCGATGAGCAGGCCGCCCATGGTGGGGGTGCCCGCCTTCTGCATGTGGCAGGTGACGTCCTCGTGGATGTGCTGGCCGCACTTGATGCGTTGCAGCCACGCGATGAAGCGCGGTCCCATGAGGATGGACAGCAGCAGCGCCGTCAGCAACGCCCACACCGACCGGAAGGTGATGTAGCGGAAGACGTTGAGGACCGTGAATTCGGAACTGAGGGGGTACAGCAGGTTATACAGCATGGCGCCCCCCGGTGGCGGGCCCGTTCAGGTGCCCTTCCGGCTGTACGGCCTTGCGCGAGCCCGACGAAACGTGGCGGCGCGCGCCCGGGCAGGCGCGACGGCAGAACCCGGTGCGGGCGGAAAGGCCGGACCGGCCTGCCACGGCGGCTACGGCGCGACCCCGCGCGGCATGGCACGCGGCTGTGAACATCAATTGCACCCCAGTATCTCCCGAATGACCTGCTGGTCGCTATACGGCACCTTGCGGTCGCCGATCTGCTGGTAACTTTCGTGCCCCTTGCCCGCCACCAGCAACACGTCGCCCGGTTGCAGCAGCGCGAGGGCCTTGCCGATGGCCTGCGCCCGGTCGGGGTCGCTGACCACCTCGCGCGCTCCGGCAAGGCCGGGCAGCACGTCGGCCATGATGGCCTGCGGGTCCTCGTGGCGGGGGTTGTCGGACGTGAGCACGGCCACGTCGGCATGG
>NZ_VRYY01000490.1 GCF_015731765.1 Nitratidesulfovibrio oxamicus | reverse complement strand
CGGCACCGCCCCGCCGCGTCCGGTTTCTCCCGTTCCGCCCGCTGCTTCGGGCGGCCAGCGGACAGAGCCGCACGGCCACATGGGCGACGACATCGACCCCTTCATCCCCGGCCTGCTGGAAACCCTTGATGCCGCCCTGGACGACGCCCGGCGTGGCCGGGCCGACGGCAGCACCTTTGCCGTGCAGGAAGCCGCGGCGCGCATCGCGGGCAAGGCGGAAAGCTTCGGCCTGCGAGTGCTGGAACGCATTGCCCGTTGCGTGGAACGGGCCGCCACCGCCGACGACATGGAAGCGGTGCGCGACCTGCTGCCCGAACTGGAAGCCGCCGTGGAACGCAACCGCATCGCCCTGGCCCCGCGCGTCGGGCAGGCTACCCGCCGAGGCTGACGCACCCATCGGACAACACGCACCCATCCCGCCCCGGCCACCCAGGCCGGGGCGTACCATTTGCCATGCTGTTTCCTGTTCCTTCCATGTGTTGCACAGCCCGCCAAAGGGCGAAACAACTCGGCAACGGACGCCCATCCCGCACGGATTGCATGTACACCCCACACCAACGTTGACACCGCTCGGGAGTGGGGTTAGCCTTCTCTCGTTTGAGTGTTCACTCCTCGCTTCTGCCGTATCGCGGCAGACACTGAAAGGATTCCGACATGAAGCGCGACACCATCCTGCTTACCGCCGCCAAGCTGTTTGCCGAGCGCGGGTTCAACAACACCCCCACCAGCCTCCTCGCCAAGGAAGCAGGTGTGGCGGAAGGCACCATCTTCCGCCATTTCAAGACCAAGGACGACATCTTCCTCACCCTGATCCGCAACGTGAAGGATCAGCTCATCAGCGACATCGAGAAGTATCTCGAGGTGCGCGCCCCCGAGACCAGCGTCGAGAAGGTGGTCTCCATCATCAAGTCGTTCTACGTGTTCGTGAAGAAGAACCGCATGGAGTTCTGCCTGATCTTCCGCGACGCGCCCACCCGCTACGGCGAACGGAACGACGACGTGTTCCTGGCCATCAAGGAAATCTACTCCTACCTCAACGAGTACCTGCTGGTGGCCCTGCGCGAGGGTCAGCGTGACGGCTCGGTGCGTACCGACATCAACGTCGAGGACACCGCGTGCATGATCGTGGGCATCATGGTGGGCATCGTGCGCACCATCCACTTCCAGTTCGTGGAACCCACCGACGACCTGCTGCGCAACGTCATCGACAACGTCAGCCGCTTCCTTAAGCCGTAGCGGAGCCATCCGCACCGTTTTCCACGGGGCCGTTCCGCGCATACGGGGCGGCCCCTTGCCGTTTGTCATGGGGCGGCGCCTCCGGTCCTGCATCCGACCCGTTTCCGGGGTGCGGATCATGCCGCCGCCCGCGCCCCGCACCCACGGGAGGCATCCATGTCTTCGTCCATCCTTCATGATCCCGCTGTGTTGCGCTCCCTGCTGCTTGTGCTGCTTCTTGCGGCAGGCGTGTGGTCCGCATGGCCAGCGGGATCGATCCGGTCCGCCCATGCCGCGCAGCCAGGTCAGCCTGACGGGTCAGACCAGCCTGCCGCAGCAAATCAGCCTGTCGGGTCCGTGCGCCTGCCCGCCTGCCCGGACCGCCCCAACTGCGTCATCACACAGGCCGGGGGAGCCGTGCGCGACGGGCAGTACATCGAGCCGCTGCCCTTCACCGGCGATGCGGCCACGGCCATGCGCCGCCTGGCCGTGGCCCTGGG
>NZ_VRYY01000489.1 GCF_015731765.1 Nitratidesulfovibrio oxamicus | reverse complement strand
GGCCGGGGCGGTAAGCCCCGCGAACCAGTCGCCGCCCGCGCCTGCGGCATCCGATGCGCCCGCCGCCCGCAGTCGGGCGTTTTCCCGGCGCAGGGCCACCACCGTGGCCACCTTGCCCGCCAGATGTTCCAGCTGCTCCACGGAAAAGGGCTTCGGCAGGTAGTCGAAGGCCCCGGCCTTGATGGCGGCCACGGCGTTCTCGAACGAGGCGAAGGCGGTCATGACCACGCACAGCGCATCCGGGACCAGCGCCCGCGTCTCGCGCACAAGGTCGATGCCCGATGCCCCTTCCATGCGCACATCGGTCAGCACGAGGTCGGCGGGTCGTGCGGCCAGCAGGGCCAGCGCCTCTTCCGCGCTGGCCGCCGTGCGCACCGGGCATCCGGCAGCGGACAGGGCCAGGCGCAGGGTGGTCAGTATGCCGGGGTCGTCGTCCACCACCAGCACGTCCAGCGGGGTGCGGTCCTGTTCGCCGGTGGGTGCAGGCACGGTTTGTGGTTGCGGCGTGGGGGGCATGGCGTCCTTCATGAGAATTTGGGGGATTACGGGGTGTGGCGGGCGGTTCGACGCGTCAGGCGCGTCAGGGGCGTCAGGCGCGTCAGGGGCGTCAGGTGCGTCAGGTGCGGCGGGCGCGTCAGGTGCGGCGGGGCCATCAGGTGCGGCGGGCGTCCCCGGCATCATCCGGTGGCCGGGCCGGAACGGTTCGTCGTTGTCGCGTCATCGGTCATGTCCGTGCCCGCGTTGTCGGTCGTGTCATTGGCTGTGCGATTGATTGCATCAGGGGCCGCGTCGTCCGCCTGATAGTTGCGGGGCGGCAGCGGCAGGGTCACGGTGAAGCGCGAGCCGCGTTCCTCGCGCCGTTCATAGGCAATGTGCCCGCCGTGGGCATCCACGATGGACCGGGTGATGGCAAGGCCGAGGCCGTACAGGCCGCCTCGCGCGCCCGCCGCCGGGCCGTGGGCGAAGGGTTGGAACAGGCGCGCCTGCACGGCTTCCGGCAGGCCCGCGCCTTCGTCTTCCACCTCGATCACCGCGCGGCCCTGATGCTCGACCACCCGCACCCGCACCTCGCCGTCCGTGGGGCTGGCGCGCAGGGCGTTGGCCACCAGGTTGGAGACCACCCAGGCAAAGCGTTCCGCGTCCAGCCGTACCTTCACGGGGGCCTCGCGGACATCAACGGCCAGGCGCACCCCGGTTTCGCGGGCCAGCAGCACGAAGGGCGTCAGCCAGCGGTCCAGCAGGGCGGGCAGGTCCGCCTCGTCCCGCGTCAGGTGCAGGGCCGATGGCGTCATGCGGGCGATGTCCATGAACTGCTGGGCAAGGGTGCGCAGGCGGGCGGCGTCCTCGCGTACGGTTTCCACCAGCAGGCGGCCCTCGGCGTCCAGGGTGTCCTTGCGCCGGTCCAGCAGGTCCGCCGCAAGGCATAGTGACTGCATGGGGGTCTTGAGTTCGTGCGAGACCCAGTCCATCATTTCCGAGCGCAGTCCTTCGCGCCGCCGGGCCTCTGTGACGTCGCCCAGCAGGAACACCTGCCCGACCACCGAAGCGGGGGAGTCGGGGGATGCGGAAGATACGGGAAACATGGGGGAATGGGACGGCATGGAAGCAGACGGGAAGGATGATCTCTGTGTCCGGCGGTCGCCGCCGACCCCTGCCAGCCCGTGGGCGTCGCCGCCGACCCCTGCCAGCCCGTGGGCGTCGCCGCCGACCTCCGCCAGTCCGTGGGCG
>NZ_VRYY01000488.1 GCF_015731765.1 Nitratidesulfovibrio oxamicus | reverse complement strand
CGGCGGTGGTCGCGCGGTTTCATGGTGCCAGAGCCCGCCCGGGGCGTCCACAGGAACGGCGGAGTGCGCGGGGCCGCCACGCCACCGATGGCCCCGCCAGCCGCACCGCATGCCGCCCGATGGACTTTAGTCCATGGCCGCTATAAGATTCGGGCATATCGCCCACCGCGGGGGGGTCACATGGCGCACGCAGAGCACGGGGATTCCCCGGACCGGAAGAAGGCCCCCAATCAGGGTGCCGCACCAGGACGCCGCCCGCACCGCGCCATCGTGGCCGCCCTAACCCTCATGGTCGTGTCCCTGGCGACCCTGAGCGTCCTGCTGCTCCTGCTGCGCGAACCGCCCACCGTGCGCATCGGTTTTGCCGGGCAACTCGAAGGCCTCGCCTCCGATCTGGGCGTGCAGGGGCGCAACGGCGCGCAATTGGCAGTCGAGCACCTGAACGCCGCCGGGGGCGTGGCCGGACGCCGCCTTGAGCTGGTGGCCGAGCATGACGGCACCACCCCCGAAGAGGCACGCGCGGCGGTCACCCGGCTGCTTGCCCGCAACATACAGGCAGGGGTGGGGCACATGACCAGCGGCCAGACCGTGGCTACCCTGCCCCTGTGGGAAGCCGCCGGGGTGCCGCTGATCTCTCCCACCACCAGCACTCCCGCGCTGGAAGGCAAGGAGGACGGCTTCTTCCGCGTCATTCCGGCCAACACGGCCTGGGCCGAGGCACTGGCCGCATACGCCCGTTCCACAGGCCTGCGCGAGATGGCCGTGGTTCGCGAAACGGCAAACGCCCCCTTCTCCGCCCCCTTTGCCGAGGCCTTCGTGGCCCGGTTCCGCGAACTGGGAGGCACCGTGACCGCCGACCTTCCCTACGCCACTGCCGACCGGCAGGAATTTGCCCAGGCGCTTCGCCATGCCCGGCAGTCGACCGCCTCCGGCGTGTTGCTGGTGTGCCCGGCGCGCGACGTGGCCATGGCCGCGCAAGCCTTTCACCGCGACAGGTTCTTTCCCGCGCTGTACAGTTCTTCCTGGGGTTACACCCGCGAACTGTTGCTGGCGGGCGGCAGCGACGTGGAGGGCATCGTCTTCGCCCATGCCTATGCCGCCGACCTTGGCGACGACGCCTTCCGCAACTTTCACGCCGCCTATGCGGCGCGCTTCGGCTGGATGCCCAACTTCGCGGCAGCCTTCGCCTACGAGGCGGTGATGGCTTTGGGCGACGCCCTGGCCCGCGCCGAAGGCGACCCGTCCAGACTGCGCGCAACCCTTCCCGAGGTCCGCAACCTTACGGGCGTGCTCGGCCCCATCAGCCTTGACCGGTACGGCGACGTGCACCGCCGTTCGTTCCTCCTGACCATCCGCGACGGCGAATTCGCGACACTGCAATGAATGCACCCACCACCAATCCCGGCGGCCAGGCCCGTGCCGCCGCGCCCAACTGCCCCGAAAACGGCCCAGCCCCCGGTCGGGCGCCGCGCTCGCTGGGCCGCCTGCTGCATACCCGGCTGCTGGTGTGGCTGGCGCTGCTGGGGCTGTGCATCCTGGCCTTTGCGGGCACCTTCACCTACCTGGGCCGCGAGGCCGACTTCGAACGGCAAAGCGCGTTGCTGACGGCCACCCTGGCCCGTTACCTCGAAGAGCACGTGGACAACGCCGCCCTGTCGCTGGCCCGGCTGGCCTCGGCCCTGCCCACCTCGCCCTCGGCCGCCCGCGTGGCGGAGGAACTGGGCCGCAG
>NZ_VRYY01000487.1 GCF_015731765.1 Nitratidesulfovibrio oxamicus | reverse complement strand
GGCGGCGGCGCGCAGGTCGTCGCCCACCATGGCGGCGGCGGGCCCCGCGCCGATCTGGTCGCGGATCAGGAGGTCCAGCGGGCCGGTGGCCAGCAGGTGGTCGTAGGTGATGGCCTGGCCGCTGCCCGTGCGCACGGTGCGTTTTGCCGGATCAACCGCCGTCACGGGGGTGTTCAGGCGCACCTTGTCGCCCAGACGCGCGGACAGCCGGGTGAAGATTTCTCCGGTGCCGCCGTGCAGCGGAAAGCGGAACAGGTTGTTGGGGCCCCAGCTCACGTTGTCCAGTTGCAGCACCAGGTTGCGCAGCACCATTTCAAGGTCGATGACGCTGACCCGCTCGCCGATCCACTGGTAGCTCATCAGTTCGGCGGGGGTGGCCCACACCTTGAAGTTGTAGGGCCGCATGAAATGTTTGGCGATGCCCGCGCCGAAGACGTATTCGAACCATTCCGCAAAGTTGGTGGGCGCCTGTTCGCGCCGGTTGCCGGGCAGCAGGGCCTGCACGCATTCCCACTGCATTTCCGGCGGCAGGTGGCGGATGTTGTTCTGGAAGGGGTAGGGCACCCAGCGCCCGGCGATGCGCACCCGCGCGATGCGCATGTGCTCCAGGTACTGGCCGTCCAGCAGGCTTTCCACCAGCTTGTCGAAGTAGGCGTAGTGCGAGAACACCACGTGCCCGCCGATGTCCCAGGTGAACCCCGCCGCATCGCGGAAGCTGGCGGCCAGCCCCCCGGCGTAGGGGTTGCGCTCCAGCACCAGCACGGAGTGTTCCCCAAGTTCCGCCAGCCGGTGGGCCGCGCCAAGGCCCGTGGGGCCTGCGCCGATGATCAGGTATTTTACGTGCATGCGGTGTCCTGTGGGTCGCGCGGTGTGTTCGCGTGGCAGCCGTATGCCCCAGTGCGGGGCGTGATGACCGTGGTGGGCCGGGGCGGCCTTGTTGAAGCAGGGCAAGCGACCGATCGGGTGTGTCCCGGTGATCGCGCTTGCCCGGTAATCGTGCCGTCCCGGTAATCGTGCCTGACGGCCCCGCTCCGGGCAAGCCTTGCCGTCAGGAACCCGTGTGTGCGCCCAGGGCCGCCAGCTTGCGCAGCAGGTCGCGTTCCAGCGCCTCGAACTCGCGGCGGCGCATGGCCAGCACCTCGGCGGCGTCGAACATGCCCGAAAGCTTGTACCGGTTGCCAAGGCCGTTGCCGAACTGCGCCGCCCCCATGCGCACGGCCTTGCCGCTGCGCTTCATGTGCCGCACGGGCAGAAAGCCGGTGTAGCAGGGCAGGCGTCCGGCACGGGCCCGGCGCAGGTCGTGCTCTAGGTCGTCGTACTGGGATGGCGACAGCGCAAGGGAAAACCCGCCGCGCTCCAGCAGTTCCGCGGTGCGGAACATGTGGCAGCAACCGGTTACCGAAATGCACGGTCGCAGGTAGTCGAAGCGCCCCATGTCCGTGACCTGGGCGTGCAGGTTGCTGACGGAAAAGGGTAGCGCATGGGCGCGGGCCGGGGAAAAGGCCACCTCCGGCGACAGGGTGTCGCGCTGCGGTTCGCCGGTGGTGTTGCCCGTATAGTTACCTGACGGGGGCGGGCTGTCGTCCGCAAAGGCGGCGAGGTGCGGCGGGGTGCCTTCCGGCGCGCGGAAGTGCGCGGTCAGGTGCAGGTCGGCGGACTGGACCATGTACGGGGCGTGCCAGTCCAGGGTGCGCCCGCCCCAGGCGGCGGCATCCGGCTGGTGGCGCAC
>NZ_VRYY01000497.1 GCF_015731765.1 Nitratidesulfovibrio oxamicus | reverse complement strand
GCTGCGTCCGGCCCCTGCGGGGTGTGCACCACCCGCACCGGCAGGGTGCCGGATACGCCTGAACTGGCGATCGCGCCGGACATGAGCCCGCCGGGACCGGCATGCAGCACGCGCTTCAGCGCCAGCAGCGCGGCCAGCGCGCGACAGGCGTTGCCGCAGAATTCGCCGCCCATCATGTCGATGCGCGGGCACACGCCAGCCAGCGTGACAAAGCCCACCTGTTCGGCGTGCACGTGATGCTCGCCCATCAGTTCCGCCGCCACGGCGGCGCGCAGGGGCGCGGGCACCGGATCGGTGACGAGGATGGTGGTGTTGCCGCCGGGGCTGAACTTGTGAAAGCGCAGGGCGCTCTGGTGGTGCATGGTGAGAATGGGTTGAATGAACAATCTTGTCGTGTCAAGTGGGGACGGCGCTAGCGGCGTAGGGTGGCTGCCGGGGGGCACACGCTGGCGAAGTTTCGGAACATGCCGGATTAGCACAGCATGCCGCGAACATGGCGGCACGATGGCATGGTGCGGGCCCCGGCGCGCGACAGCTTGCGCATGATGCCTTACGGCAAGCTAACTGTCCAGTATGACGACATAAATTTTGATTACAAAATGGTTAAGTTATAAAACGCTTAAATTAAAGTGAATTTACAAAAAAGACATTATTGAAGAAAGCGGTTCCCTTCATGGTCTGATTGCGATACTAAACCGCTATCCAAAACCCTAGTTTCCCTGCGAGGAGGCAAAGATGAAGAAGACAGTATTGCTCGTGCTGGCACTTCTGCTGGTGCTGTCGGGGCAGGCGTTCGCCGCCGACACCATCAAGCTCGGCTTCGTCATCCCCTTGACCGGTGACATCCCCAAGGTGGGTGAGGCCTCGAAGTTTGCCGCCGAAATGCTGCGCGAAGAAATCAACGGCAAGGGCGGCCTGGATGTGGGCGGCAAGAAGTACAAGCTCGAATTCGTGTTCGAGGACAACGAAGCCAAGCCCGAATCCGCCGTCAACGCCATGCTGAAGGTCATCGAGCGCGACCAGGTGCTGGCCGTGGTCGGCCCGCAGTCGTCCAAGCAGGCCGTGCCCGCCGGCGGCGTCGCCAACGACAACGAAACCCCGATGATCTCGCCCTGGTCCACCAACCCGGATACCACCAAGGGCCGTCCGTGGGTGTTCCGCGCCGCCTTCCTCGACCCCTTCCAGGCCCCCGTGGTGGCCAACTTCGCCACCAAGCAGTTCAAGGCCAAGAAGGCCGCCGTGCTGTTCGACATCTCCAACGACTACTCGAAGGGCCTTGCCGAGTTCTTCAAGGCAGAGTGGGAGAAGATGCACGGCGCCGGTTCCGTGGTGGGCATGGAATCGCACGGCAGCAAGGACCAGGACTTCTCGGCCCAGCTGACCAAGGTTGTCGCCGCCAAGCCCGACTTCATCTTCCTGCCTGAAAACTACAACATCGTCGCCCTTATCGTGAAGCAGGCGCGCGACCTTGGCTACAAGGGTCCGTTCATGGGCTCCGACGCCTGGGGTTCCGCCGAGCTGATGGACCTGTGCGGCAAGGAATGCGTGGGGCAGTACTTCTCCACCCACTACGCCGCCGCCGGCGCCACCGGCGCCACCAAGGAATTCATCGACAAGTACAACAACAAGTACGGCTACATCCCCGACGACGTGGCCGCGCTGACCTGGGACGCCACCCGTCTCGTGCTTCAGGCCATCCAGAGCGTGGGCAAGGTTGACTCCGATACCCGCAAGATGCGCAAGGCCGTGCGCGACGCCATGGTCAACATCAAGAGCTTCGACGGCATCACCGGCAAGATGAGCTTCGACGAAAACCGCGACCCCATCAAGTGCGCCGTGGTCGTCAAGATCAGCGAGAAGGGCGAATTCACCTTCGCCGAATCGGTCTGCCCCAAGTAGTATGATGAATCCCCGCGCGGCCCTCTGGCCGCGCGGGGCCTTTTACGCCGCACGCACACTGCGGCTTCCGCTTCCATCCGCGCCGCCCCTGCGGCGTGCCGGGTTGCCGCCCGGCCAAGGTGCCGCCCTGCGCGGGTTCCCATCCGGAACCTGGCACCTGCGAAGCGGAACATACGAATCACCTTTCACGGACGGCGCGCACGACGCGCCGCCCGTGTTCTGCCCCCCTGACGCGTGCACGGCGCGCGCCAAGGGGCAAACCGTTCCACGGAGGGTTTCGGGACTGTGGAAATCTTCATCCAGAACCTGTTCAACGCGCTCCAGTGGGGCAGCTTCTACGCACTGATCGCCCTGGGCTACACCCTGGTGTACGGCGTGCTGCTGCTCATCAACTTCGCCCATGGCGACATATTCATGGTGGGCGCGTACATTGCATTTTTCGTCTCTTCGCTGCTGCTGGGCGACCTTATGGGCGTATTCAACCTGCCCGGCTGGGCCGCGCTGGCGCTGACCGTGCCGCTGACCATGCTGCTCACCGCCGGGGTGGGCGTGACGCTGGAGCGCATCGCCTACCGCCCCCTGCGGCGCAAGGGCGCGCACCGTCTGTACGTGGTCATCACCGCCCTGATGTGCGGGCTTATCCTTGAAAACGGCAACCTCGCCCTGCTGGGCGCCAGCCGCCGCAAGCTGCCCGACATGGTGGACAAGGTGGTGTACACCTTCGGTTCCGTGTCGGTGACCAACCTGAAGGTGTGGGTCATCATCACGGCGTTCCTGGTGTTCTTCCTGCTGCAGTTCATCGTCACGCGCACCCGCATCGGCATGGCCATGCGCGCGGTGGCGTGGGACAAGTTCGCGCTGCCGCTGATGGGCATTCCGCTGGATTCGATCATCGTGTTCACCTTCGTGCTGGGGTCGGGCTTTGCGGGCCTTGCCGGGCTGCTTTTCGCCATGTCCTACCCCATCCTCGACCCCTACATGGGCGCCATGGTGGGCTGGAAGGCCTTCATCGCGGCGGTGGTGGGCGGCATCGGCGACATTCGCGGGGCGTTCATCGGCGGCTTTCTGCTGGCGTTCATCGAGATCATGGTGGCGGCGTTCCTGCCCTCTACCTTCAGGGACCTGTTCGCCTTCACCATCCTGCTGATGATCCTGTGGCAGCGGCCCACCGGCCTCTTCGGCGTGGCAAAGACCACCAAGATCTAACCCGCGACGCACGCCAGAGGATACGCGAACATGCAGAAATACACCCTCAACGCCGCACTGGCGGCGCTGTGCCTTGGCCTTGTGCTGCTGGCGCAGTTCAACGTCATAGACCAGTACACCCAGACGGTGCTCATGTTCATGGGCATCAACATCATCTTCGCCAGCAGCCTGAACATCGTGAACGGCTACATGGGCGAGTTCTCGTGCGGGCACGCCGGGTTCATGTGCGTGGGCGCCTATGTCTCGTCGGTGCTCTCGGTGGTGCTGTTCACCTCCAACAAGCTGGTGGGCGACGCGCTGCTGCCGCCGGAACTGGCCCCCATGCTGTTCCCGGTGGTGCTGATCGTGGCCGGGCTTGTCTCGTCGGTGTTCGGCCTGCTGGTGGCGCTGCCCTCTTTCCGCACGCGTGGCGACTATCTGGCCATCATCACCATCGCCGCCAACTACATCGTCATCTCGGTCATCGAGAACCTGGACATCATCGGCGGCCCGCGCGGCTTTCACGGCATGAAGCGGGTCATCAACGGCATGCGCGACATGGTGGACATTCCCTGGATGTTCATCTGGGTGATCCTGGGCACGCTGTTCTCGGTGTGGCTGCTGCGCCGCCTGGTCAACTCCACCTACGGCAAGGGCATTTCCGCCGTGTGCCAGGACGAGGTGGCCGCCGAGATCATGAGCGTGGACACCAACCACGTGAAGCTGGTGGCCTTCATGGTGTCGTCCGGCCTCGCCGGGGTGGCGGGGGCGCTGTACGCCCACGTGTACGGCTACGTGAACCCGCAGGCCTTCAACATCCTGAAATCCACGGAAGGCCTGGTCATGGTCTACCTTGGCGGCATGGCCTCGCTGTCCGGCTCGGTCATGGCGGCCATCCTGTTCACGCTGCTGCTCGAATCGCTGCGCTTCGTCATTCCCGGCCTGGATGCGGCCCTGCACGCGGTCAACCTGTTGCCCGCCGGGTACGAACTGAGCCAGGTGTGGAAGTGGGTGCTCATCCCGCTCATCCTCATCCTGCTCATGCAGTTCCGGCCCGAAGGCATCATGGGCAACCGCGAGCTTTCGGGCGTCTTCCCGAAGCTGCGCCGCTTCTACACGTTCAAATAGGGGAACGAGGACATGCCGCTGCTTGAAATGAAAGGCGTGACGCAACGCTTCGGCGGGCTGCAGGCCGTTTCCGACTTCAACATATCGCTGGAAGAACGCAAGCTCATCGCGCTTATCGGTCCCAACGGCGCGGGCAAGACCACGGTGTTCAACCTGATATCCGGGTTCTACCAGCCCACCGAAGGGCAGATCATCTTCGACGGCCAGCCCACGGCGGGCCTGCGCCCGCACCAGGTGACGGCGCGGGGCATTGCACGCACCTTCCAGAACATCCGGCTGTGGCACGAGATGAGCGTGCTGGACAACATCCGCATCGCCCAGCACCACCGCCTTGGCTACACCATCTGGGACGCCTTTCTGCGTACCGGTCGCTTTACCAGAAGCGAAGGCAACATCGACGCCATCGCCTGGGAAATGCTGGAGGCCATGGACCTGAAGGACGCCGCTCACGAACTGCCCCGCAACCTGCCCTACGGGTTGCAGCGCCGGGTGGAGATTGCCCGGGCCATGTCCATCAGGCCGAAACTGCTGCTGCTGGACGAACCGGCGGCGGGCCTGAACTCGGCGGACGTGGACGGGCTGATCAAGCTCATCCGCTGGATTCACGACGAGTTCGACATCGCCATCTGGATGATCGAGCATCAGATGAAGGTGGTCATGAGCCTGTGCGAATGGATCAAGGTCATCGATTTCGGTAGCACCATTGCCGAAGGAACGCCGGAGGAAATCCAGTCCAACCCGGTGGTCATCAAGGCATACCTGGGAGACGATACGATCTGATGCTGCTCTCCATCGAGAATCTCTACGTAAAGTACGGCAATATCGAGGCGTTGCACGGCCTTTCGTTCCATGTGAACGAAGGGGAGATCGTCACCCTCATCGGGGCCAACGGCGCGGGCAAATCGACCACGCTGAAGTCCATCATGCGCCTGCCCCCGCCGGAGGCGCCCAAGGTCAGCGGCGGCGACATCCTGTTCAAGGGCAAGTCGCTGCTGAACGTGGAACCGCACGACGTGGTCAGCAAGCTGCACATCGCGCTGGTGCCCGAAGGTCGTCACATCTTCGGCAACCTGTCGGTGATGGAAAACCTGATGCTGGCCACCTACGCCCGCAAGAACGACCCGGCCATCAGCCGTGACCTGGAACGGATCTTCGACCTGTTCCCCCGCCTGGCCGAGCGGCGCACCCAGCGCAGCGACACCCTGTCCGGCGGCGAACAGCAGATGCTGGCCGTGGGCCGCGCACTGATGACCAGTTGCGAGGTGCTGCTGCTGGATGAACCTTCCATGGGCCTGGCCCCGCTACTGATGTACGAAATGTTCCGCACCCTCAAGGAACTGAACCGCGAAGGGCTGACCATCATCGTGGTGGAACAGAATGCCCGCCTTGCCCTGCAGGTGGCCAGCCGCGGCTACGTGCTGGACACCGGCGAGATCGTGGCGCAAGGCCCGTCCGATGCGCTGCTGAACGACCCGGAAGTGAAAAAGGCCTACCTCGGCGGCTAGCCCACGGTTGCCGGCTGCGGCAACGCGGGGGCTTCCACGAGGCTCCGGACATCGAAATGAAGCGGGCCGCCCCGAAAGGGGCGGCCCGTAGTGCGTTTGCGGGATGCCTGCGCTGCCGTGGCGCCGTGGCCCTGCTACCCGCCCGAGGTGGAGCTGACCACCTGGTGGATGAGCAACTGGTGGTCATGGGTGTCGGTCAGGTCGCCGATGCTGGCGATCTGGGTGGCGGTAAGGCCGGTAAGGGTCACCGAATCGCCCCCCGCCGCCGTGAAGGTTACCGAGCCGTCGGCGGCATGGTCCGAACTGGCCGCCGTGCTGGCGGAATGCACCGGGGCCTCGCCGAACACCACTGCCAGCGACCCGGTGTCGCTGGAGGTCAGGTCTTCCAGGCTGAGGGTGACGTGCTGCGCGCCGTGGGCGGTAAGGTCGATGGCCTCGATGCCGGTCACCGTGCCCGCCGTGATGCGGCTGAAGTCCAGGGTTACGTCTTCGCCCTGCACCAACAGGGTGTCGTGCCCGGTGCCGCCGTGCAGCCCGGCGAAGTCGTGGCCGGTGATGAACCCGTCGCCGCTGACGTCGCGCGCCACAAGGGTGTCGTCGCCCGCGTCGCCGTACAGGGTGTTCATCCCGTCGCCGCCGTCAAGATGGTCGTTGCCGTCGCCGCCGTGAAGCACGTCGTTTCCGGCACCGCCGAACAGAGTGTCGTCGCCTGCGCCGCCGTGGATGCGGTCGTCGCCGCTGGAGCCGGTGATGGTGTCTCCATGGGCGGAACCGGCCACGATGAGGTCGATGCCGTGCGCATTGTCGGAACCATCAAACACGGTGCCAGTCTGCACGTGGGTGGTCAGGGTGGCCGTGGCCTTGTCCGCCGCGTCGCCCAGGTCGTGCGCGGTGTAGGTGTAGCGACCGTCGCCGGTGAGGCTGTAATGCAGTTCGCCGTTGGCGGTGTCCACGGTCCAGCCGGAACCGGCGTGTCCCATGCCGTCGGCTGCCGAGGCGTTGGCCCCGAAACCGATGCCCGCCCCGTGGGGGCTGGGGTCGTCCACGCCCGCCAGCAGGTCGCTGATGTGCAGCACGCCGGTGGCCAGGGCGGCCTCGTCGCCGGTAAGGGCCACAAGCGTGGCCGCTGCCGCAACAAGGCCGGGGGTGGTGTCCGTCACCGTGATGTCCGCGCTCAGGCTCACCTTGCTGCCGATGGACAGGGCGGCCTTGTCGGCTGCGGCCCCGGCGTCCTTGAAGGTGACGGTGATGCGGTCCGCGATGGCCGCGCCCGCCGTGCCGGTCACCGAGAAGGTGGCCTTGCCGCCCACGTTGGTGACGGTCACGGCCTGTCCGTCAACGATCACCGACGCCACGTTGGCGAAGGCCACGCCGTTCAGGGTGTAGGTGACCACCGCGTTGCTGTCCGGCGCGGAGCCGGAGAGCTGGTAGGTGATGGAGTTGTGGCTTTCCTCGGCAAAGGTGGAGGTGAGCGAACCCACCGAACGCAGCGCGCTTTCGCCGTCGGCCACGCCGTCCAGGGTGACGGTGAAGGTGTGGGTGTCGCCCACCACGTCGTTGCCCGCCAGGTCGAACTGGACCTTGGCGTCCACGGCCCCGGCGGGCACGGTGACCCGCAGCGAGCCGTCCGTGCCGATGGCAACGGCGGTGTCCACGGCCTGCCAGTCGCCGCTGGCGGTCTTGATCCACAGTGTGGCGGTGGAGCCGGGCGTCAGCAGTTCCGGGGTCTGCACGGTAAGGTCCACGCTGAAGTCGGCCACGGCGGCCTTGGTCATGCCGATGTGCAGTTCCGCGCTGCCGCCTTCCTCTGCCGTGCCGTAGTCGCCCTTGGTGTCCAGGTACACCTTGGGGCCGTCCAGGGTGTCGTTGAC
Organism: Nitratidesulfovibrio oxamicus; assembly: GCF_015731765.1. GTDB lineage: Bacteria > Desulfobacterota > Desulfovibrionia > Desulfovibrionales > Desulfovibrionaceae > Cupidesulfovibrio > Cupidesulfovibrio oxamicus. The sequence goes on along the minus strand of NZ_VRYY01000497.1, from coordinate 5,452 downwards.
GGTGACCGTGTGGGCAGCGCCGAGGGAGCCGATTTCACCCCCGTGACTGTCCACCAGCGAGACGGTGAAGGTTTCCTTGCCCTCGGTCTCGTAGTCGTTCTTCGCCACCACGCTGAAGGCGCCGCCCCCCGCGCTGCCCTTGGGCACGGTGACCTGGAATTCCCAGCCCGTCACGGTGGTGCCATCGGCGGCGAAAACCCTGGTGATTCCGTCGGTGGACACGCCACCGGAACCTATCTTCACTCCGGCAAGGTCCGCCTCGGTCATGCCGGGGCCAAAGTCCACGCGTACGGTGAAGGTGGCGTCCTCTTCCACGGTCTTGTCCATGGAAATGACGAAGCCGGCGGAGCCGTTGTTTTCCGAAATGCTGGTGGTGGCAGCCGTCAGCGTGACGTCCGGCCCGTTGACGTGGTCGACGATGGTCACTTCCGCGCTGCTGCCGCTGCCGATGAATCCGGCGGGGTAGCCGTTGTACGGGTCGTTGGCTACGGGAGTGGCTGTCACGATGAAAGTGCGATTGCCGTCGCTGATGTAATCATCCGGCAGGCTGACCTGCACCGAGGCGGCGGACCCGCCGTCCGGAATGGTGACCAGGGTGGTGTAGGGCGCGAAGTCCTTGCCCTGTTCCGCCGTGCCGCTGAAGGTCAGTTGGAAGGTCACCGGGCCGTCGCCCAGGGCCAGGGGGTGGCCGTCGGCATCCACCAGGCTGACGGTGACCGTCAGCGGGTGGGCCTGGCCTTCGGTGGCGGTGTCCGTCTGCGCACCGGTGTGGTCGGTAACGGTCACCTGCACCGTGGGCGCGTCGTTGTCGATGATGGTCGCGCTGTCCATGGCCCCGTGCCCGTCACCGGCCACGGTGGCGTTGCCGCTGAGGTTGGAGAGCACCACGGAGTAGGTTTCGTCGCCTTCCACGCGGTGGTCGTCCACCACGTTCACGATGGGCGTCTGGCCGGTTACGGTCACCGCGCCATGCAGCAGGTGGTCCTCGATCAGGGTGGCGATGGGTCCGTCGGCGGACTTGCCGTCCACCACGATGGACGCCGTGCCGTCGGGCGCGAAGCTGATGGACACCACATGCGTCCCCCCCAGGAATTGCAGGTCGGGGATGGTGAACACCGCCGTGCCGTCCTCCAGCACGTCCACCGAGAAGCTGTCGGTGGCGGACATCTTGGCCAGCACCATCAGCCCGGAATCCACGGTCACGGTCACGTTGCCCGCCGTGTAGTCGTCGGGGCTGTGCGCGCTGTTGTCGAAGGCCTTCAGGGTGAAGCTGACGTCGCCGTTCTGCAGGGGGCGGTAGTTGTCCGACAGGCTGCCGGTGACGGTGTACACCGCCTGGTTCACCCCGTCGTGGCTGGCGTTTTCCGGCAGGTCGTGCGCGGCAAGGCCCAGGGTGACGCGGCCATGGTCGGTGCCGCCGCCACCACCGGGGCCGGTGACGTCAACGAAGCGGAACCCGTCGTCATGGCGGGTTTCGCCGCCATCGGCGCCCACCACGCGCACGTGGTAGTAGTCGGTGTGCGGAATGGGCAGGGTAAGGCTGCCCGTGTCCTGCCCGGCGGGTATGGTCACGGTGTATTCATGCACGCTGCCGTCGCTGCCAACCACCTGAAGGGTGACGGTGACGTCCTCGTTGGCCGTGGCGTGGCCGTCGGCGTCGTTGCCCAGACCCACCTTGATGGTGGTTGTGCCGTCGGCGGTGTTCTGGGTGGCGTCCAGTTCGGTGATGGACGCCACCGGGCCGCGCATGTCGTCGGCGATGGTTTCCGTGTTGGTGGAGCCGGATTCGCCGGGGGTGAAGCGCACCTCGCTGCCCTGCATGTCCACGATGGTCCACGACACGGTGTCCGTGCCAGCGTCCACGCCATGGCCGTCGCCGGCAGTGTCGTGATCGTGCAGGATGTCCACGGAGAACCGGGCGGATGCCTCGCCCGCCTTGACGATGACGTAGTAGTCGGCCCCTTCGGGGCGGTCGGCGTAGCCGGGCAGCCCGGAAACGTCGGATGCCGCGTGCAGGCCGGTGCCGGTGCGGAAGTCGGTGCCGAGGCCCGCGGACCCCAGCTTCAGCCATACCACCACATCCTGCGCGGCAACTTCCGTAAGGATGATGGTGTAGCCCACGGTGTTCACCGTGCCGGTGGTGTTGACGCCACCCGTGAACTCGGCGGATTCGCCGGGGGCCACGGGTTCGCGCACCACGGTTTCCGGGCCGAAGTATTCCAGCGACGGGCCGTCCAGCTTCGCTTCGTGCCCGGCGGCGGTGTCGTCGGTAATGGTCACTGTGGCGGTGGTCTTGGCGTCGTTCAGCCCGGCCTCGTGCCCGGACACGCCGGTAAGCTTCACGGTATAGCTTTCGCTGCCCTCGCTCAGGCGGTCGTCGGCCAGCTTTACCGGCACCTTGGCTTCCCAGCGGCTTTCCGCGGCGTTCCACGTCCAGTCGGAGGGCTTCAGGGTGTACGAGGTGGTGGTGAAGTAGTCCTGGTCGGCTCCTGCGGTGTCGCCCGTGGCGCCGAACTTGAGCGATACGGTGATGTTCTGCGCGGGGCCTTCGTTCACCGTGTACAGATCGCCGTCCTTCTCGTAGAGCACCACGGTGAGTTGGGCCGCGCCGTCGCTTTCCTGCGCGGGCACCGGGCTTTCCAGCCCCACGCGGAAGCCGTCGCCCTCCGCGTTGTTGCCTTCGTCGTACACGGTGGTGGTCTGGTTGCGCTGCCCGGCGATGACCACGTCCATGGTGGACGGGGTGTCTTCCGCCGGGTGGATGTTGCCGATCTGCACCGAGTAGTTTTCGTTGTTGTCGCCCAGCCGGTCGTCGATGGCGGCCACGCGCACGGGCAGTGCGTCGTCCAGCGGGCAGCCGTCCAGCACGGTGAAGGTCAGGGTCTTGCCGTCGGCGGAAACGCCGCTGACCCGCACGTAGCTTTCGCCTTCGGCATTGCTGCCGTAGCGTTCGGCCAGGTCCGCGTTGAGGGCGGCGACCAGCGCGGCGCGCCCGTCGGCGGTGGTGAGGTTGAAGGTCATGGCCGTCCAGCCGCCGCTGCCATCGGGCACGGCCCAGGTCACGTCGCCGGTGTTGGCCATGGTGGTGTTGTTGGTGGTGTCGGCGTCGAACCTGGCGGAGCCGTCCTTCAGGGTCACGTCGAAGGCGAAGGAGCCCGCGGCAAAGGTGCCGTCGGTGGCACGCCCGCCCGCGTAGGACCAGTTGACCGTGTAGGTGGCGATGTCGTGGCTGTTGTCGCCGCTGGCGTTCCAGCCGTCATTGCCGCCCCCCGCCGGGTTCACGCGGGCACCGTGGGCCGCGTCCTCGTACACCTGCGAATCGCCGCTCAGCGAAAGTTGCAGGGTGGGTGCGGCGTTCAGCTTCAGGGTCAGGGTGGACGAGGCGGTGTCGCCATCGCCGTCCTTGACCGTGTAGTTCACCTTCATGGTGAAGGAATCGGCAATGTCCTGGCCCGGTGCGCGGGTAAAGGTGTAGCTGCCGTCGGCGTGCAGGGTGAAGGTGCCCGCCGGAACCGAACTGCCGGGGTTGAGGATGGTCACCGGGGTGTCCACGCCGTAGCTGGTGCCGTTGATGGAAAATCCCGTCACGGTTCCGGTTGCGGTCCAGCCGTCGACCCCGGACGCGTCGGGCGTGCTGTCCGTGCCGTGCGAGCTTTCGCCGGTCAGCACGTTGCCGTCGATGGCGGTCACCGTGGCTTCGTCAAAGGTATTGTTGTCCGGGGTGGCCGTGGGGCCGTCGTCGCGCACGGTCACCTGCACCGTGGCCGAGGCGGTGTCGCCCTCGTCGTCGGTGACGGTGAACCGGAACGCGGGCAGGTCCAGCCCTTCATTGTGGCTGCCGGTGTTTCCGTGGGCCAGCGGGGCGTACTGCACGAAGGTGACCGTTGCCGAGCCCGCTCCGGAAAGGTCCGCCCCGGCAATGACCACCACGAAGGCGGTGTGCTGTACGCCGCCCTCGGTGTACACGCCGCGCAGCACGTGCGGGTCGTTTTCATCCACCACCAGCGAAATGTCCGTGCCGGACGCAGTGCGCAGCACGGTGCCTTCCGGCACGGCCTGCGCGGCGTCCCAGGCGATGGACACGGCGGAGGGCGTGGCCTGGTTGCCCGCCGCTTCAGTGCTGCCGTCGGAATGCAGGTTGAAGGTCACGCTGCCCCGCGTGGCCGAAAGGGCATCGGCGGCGGACAGGCCAAGCCCCGCCAGCACCGCGTTGACCGATGGGGACAGCGCGGAAGGATCCATGTCGCCCTTGGCGCCATACTGCTGCAACCCGGCGGATTCATCGGTCACCAGGGTCAGGGCATGGCCGGTGGTTCCTTCCGGCGTGATGTCCGGATGGTCTTCGGTGCGCGAAACCACGACGGTTTCCACGGTCTCGGAAATGTTGTTGCCGACGGTCAGTTCGCCGTCGGTCACGGTTTCCTGCGCCACGGCGGCCACGGTCAGCGTGGTGCCGCCTTCGCCGTCGCGCGGGGTGCCGTCGCCCCAGCGTTCGTCTGACCAGTCACGCGGGTCGAAGGTGAGGTCCGCGCCGATGCTGGCGCTGTCGCCGGAATTGATGCCGCCGTGGTTGGCGGTGGTGGCGTCCGTCACCTCGATGACCAGGGTGTAGGTGGTGTTCTCGCCCAGGCCGTGCACCGGCGCAGCCATGGGCTGATGGGTGACCGGATCCACGATTGCCCAGCCCTGCGGCAGGGCGCCGGTAAGCACCCAGTCGGTGGGGATGTCGCGCACCTCGATGAAATGACGTTCCGAGCCGTCAAGGTCGGTGAAGGTGCCCGCCGCATGCACGGTGACGGGCGTTTCCTCGGCGGCAGGGGCGGACTGCGCCGTGGCCTCCAGGCCGGGCTTGTCGGCCACTGCGTCGATGACCAGGGTGAAGGTGCCGGAAATGACGTTGCTCAGGCCGGAATCCGGGTCGGTGATGGAGGCGGTGGCCGAAAGATTCATGTCGGCGGAACTGTCTTCCGGTGGCCGCACGAAGACGCCCGCCGCTATCTGGGCCGGGGTCAGCGTGACGGGTTGGCCGGGGCCGGTCACCACGAAGCTGCCGGGGCCGAAGCCGGGATCGCCGATGCTGATGGTGGTGCCTTCGTGGAAGCCGGTGAGGGTAAGCTCGGTCAGCACCTCGTTGTCCGCAGGGGAGAACACCACGGCGAGCCGCAACGGCTGTTCGTCGCCGCCGGCGGGGTCGAGGTGCTGGTCGGGCCGGTTGTCCTCGTAGCCGCCCAGTGTGCCGGCCAGGCTGCCGTCGGGGTTTACCGGCAGCAGCGTGAAGGACAGGGTGCCGGATGCGGTATCCAGCGGGCCTTCGGCATCCAGCGTGGGCTCCACGGCGCTGTTCCAGAAGAACGGCGTCAGCGGGTCCAGCCGGTCAACGCCCGCGACGAGGCTGCCGGGGTCGTCGCTGTAGTCGCCCACGCCGCCACCGGCAGCGCCCGCGCCCGCGCCG
>NZ_VRYY01000485.1 GCF_015731765.1 Nitratidesulfovibrio oxamicus | reverse complement strand
GCCCGCCGTGGTCCAGGCCAGCGCTTCGTCGGGCCAGCCCACCCGGTGGGCCGCCAGTACCGGGGTATGCGGGGCCACGCCCGCCGCCGCCAGTTCTTCTTGCAGCCGTTCCGGGGCGGCGGCGGAAAGGTACACGGCCATGGCGCTGCCATGGCGGGCCAGTTCGCGCAGCCGTTCCGCCTCGGGCACCGGGGTGCGCCCTTCCAGCCGGGTGATGACCAGCGACTGGGTGACCTCCGGCGCGGTGAACGACACCCCGGCTGCGGCAGCGGCGGCGAAGGCCGCGGTCACGCCCGGCACCACCGAGCAGGCGATGCCTTCGGCGTGCAGCAGACGCATCTGCTCGCGCACGGTGCCGTACAACGACGGATCGCCGGTGTGCACCCGCGCGGCCATGCCGCCAGTCAGGGCCGTTTCACGCAACAGGGCGTGGGTCTGTTCCAGCGTGAGCGGCGCGGAGTCGATCACCCGCGCTTCGGGCCGGGCGCAGGCCACAACCTGCGGGGGCACCAGCGAACCCGCGTAGAGCACCAGGTCTGCCTCCGCGATGATCCGCCGGGCCTTCAGGGTGAGCAGTTCCGGGTCGCCGGGGCCAGCCCCCACGAACCAGACGTGGCCGTCAGTGGGGGATGCGTCTGGGGCGGACGCGGAACATTCGGCGCGGGGGCCGCTGGGAGACATGGCGGGCGCGCCGCCGGAAGGGTCATTGTCCTTGATGGGCATGCAGGATCCTGTCGGCTTTGGCCAGAATGCGGGCGTATTCGCCGCTGGCGCGCATCCGCCCGAGCGTGGCGTCGAAATCCGCGGCCAGCAGGGCGTTTGCCTCGGTGGGTGCAAAGGCCATGTAGACGGAAACATAGTCGTAGGGGGGGCGCAGCAGCATGGGGGCGCTGCCGGGGGCAAGACGGTGCAGCAGCGCGCGCAAGGTGGGTTCCGTGCCGGGCACGGCCGCCGCCTCGCGGCGCAGCACCGCCTGCACCCCTTCCTGCAACGAATAGTAGGAACTGGTACGGATCAGTCCCTGGCGGGCGATGATGGCGTCCAGCGTGGGGCCGTAGTTGTATCCCAGGGCCAGGGCCACCGGCTTTTCGCCGTACAGGACGGCATCGCGCGAGGTGCCGCTGGTGTCGTCGGCCAGATGCCGGTCATCCGGGTGCACCATGAGAATGACGTCTTCGCCGTACAGGGGCACGGTGGTGTAGTGCAGGAACTGTTCGCGCTCGGGGGTGCGGTAGACAGCAAGGGCCGCATCCAGCTTGCCCTGGCGGACCAGCGAAATCCCCCGGTTGAAGGGCGTGACCACGAATTCCGCGGTGCGCCCCAAACGGTGCAGCGCGGCGCGGGCCACGTCCACGGCGGCACCGTACGGCTGGCCTTCGTGCAGGTAGCTCCATGGCGGCTGGTCCAGAATGAACACGCGCAGCGGCGCGCCGGTGCTGGCGGGGCTGCTGTCCGTGGCGTTGGCTGCCGGAGGGATGGAAGCCGGGGCGGTTTTCCTGGCCGTGGCGGCATGCGGCAGCAGTAGCATGGCCGTCAGCAGGAACGACAGGGCCAGCAGGAACAACGAAAGCGGCTGGGACGGCAGGGCGCGGGGCCGCGCCGCGTTGCCGCCGGAAGGGGCAGTGGGGAAGGGGCGCGGAGTCATGCCGCGTCACCTCCGGGCCGCGTGGCCGCCACGATGAAGACGGGGTTCAGGGCCGCAAGGCGCAGGTCGCCCAGCAGGGGCACC
>NZ_VRYY01000484.1 GCF_015731765.1 Nitratidesulfovibrio oxamicus | reverse complement strand
GCCCACGTGCCCGAGGCCGAGGCGGTGTTCGACGCCGCCCGAGCCGTGGCCCGCGAGCACGGCCTGCACCTGCGCCTGCCTGCCCTGCACCCCCGCAACCTGCGCCACTGCCCCGCCGTGGACGAAGGCGGGGCCTTCATTGCCTGGGACGGCAAGGTGGCCCCCTGCTACTTTCTGTGGCGCGATTACCATTGCCACATGTACGGCATGCAGAAACATGTGGTGGGGCGCTTTTTCGGCATTGTCGGCCCCGCGCAGGGGCAGGACATCATCGACGTGTGGAACGGCGCCGAGTACCGGGCATTCCGCGACAGGGTGACGGCCAAGGGCTACCCGTTCTGCACCAACTGCAACGTGTACCCCTGCGACGACATAGAAACCACTACCTTTGAAACCGACTGCTACGGCGAACCCGTGCCGTGCGGCGACTGTCCGTGGTGTCTGGGACTGTTGCAGTGCATGGGGCAGGAGTTGGGGTGAGGGGGGATGCCAGGCGAGATCCGACCAGCGCCCGAACCCAACCCGCCAGACAGCAACGTGGTGCATCCGTGCCACATGCGGAGAAGCGGGCTGGCGAGAGTGCGGGACAGCGGCGGGGGCGAGAAAACACGTACCGCTGGTGCACGCCGGGGCGGCTCAGCTGAAGCGCGCGGTCACCTGCTTGCCCGTGCTCTGCACGCAGTAGGCAATGCAGCTTACCGCCTCCGCCGGAAGGCGCAGGCTGTCCTGCAGGGCACAGGCAGAGGCATGATGGACGGAGCAGGACTGGCTGCGGCGAGTCATCAGCAGTGAAGGCACGCCGTTTCTGACAAGGCTTTCATGCAGGACGGCGCGATCCGCATCGTTCTCCATGGCGCCCGCATCGATCAGCGCGAAATCGAAACGGTGCGTATCCAGCGCGGGCAGGGCGTCTTCCACCCTGCGCACCACGAAGGCTTCCGCACCGCGCTTGCGCAGTTCCCACTCGCACATGAACGCGGACATGGGGTTGTTGTCCACCACAAGAACAAAAATACCCGTCAGCATACACCCCCCCAGGGATGGTGCCACGGGCCGCGCAGACGCACTGCTTCCGATGCAGGCAACCCGGCTGTCTCTGCTCGAGATCCGTGGCTTTCCGTCCCCGCTTCGCAGCGGGTTTGGCTTTCGCTTGTATACAGGAGTGGCGCACACCACGGAATGTGTCAATGTGCCACTCTGAGCACAAGAAGTCGCACCCCTCAATTTTAAATAATTATTCCGAGATATTCGCAACGGGCAACCATCCCCTCCCTTCACCCTACCCGTAAAATACGGGCTTCACCCAGCCGCCTGTATCGCCGCGGCCATATCCCATGGCGCGGCATGGCAGCCGCAACCTTCGCCATGGGCGCTGTTTCGGGCGTGCCGAAGGGCAGGCGGACAAGCAGGCGGGCAGGCTGCGGGCAAGCATGCGAACGGACGTGCTGTATCACTGGCGTCTGGACGCAGGGCCAGGGCGCTGGGGGCAATGCACATTGATGGGGACCAGGCACGCACTGGCGACGCCCCCACGTCTTACGGCCACGCGGCCCTTGCCTGCCGCCGCGCTCTGGGGCATGTCCACCAGGCGGGCTAGCCGGGCCCCCGCCCCGCCCATGCCCGACGACCAACCCCATCCACGCCTCGGAGGCCGCATGTTTCCGCTTCGCTCTGCCACGGCCTGCTGGTGCGCACTGTGCGCCGCGGCCATCGCCAATGGCGCCCTGCGC
>NZ_VRYY01000483.1 GCF_015731765.1 Nitratidesulfovibrio oxamicus | reverse complement strand
GGCCAGACCGCCGCTCCGGACGCCCCCCGTCAGGACACCCCCCGTCAGGACGCCACGTGCGCGGCAGCCGTCCGCCCCCTTGTCCCGGCTTCCTGCGACCTGCCCGTGGGGCACGCCCCTCTGCCGGGCAGGCCCCAACTGCCCGACGCCATCCGTTCCGTCTCCGCCTGTCGCCTGCTTTCCCTGGTCACCGCGTTGCTGCTGCCCCTGTCGCTTCTGTCGTTGCTGGGCGGCGGCGTGGCCCATGCCGCGCAGGACCTGGTCATGCCCACCATGCAGCTTACCCTTGGCGCGGGCCAGACCGAGCCGGAAAAGGTATCGCTGCTGCTCGAAATCCTGTTCATGCTCACGGTGCTGTCGCTGGCCCCGGCCATCATGCTTACCGTGACCAGCTTCACCCGCATCATCATCGTGTTCCACTTCATCCGCCAGGCGCTGGGCGTGCAGCAGCTGCCGCCCTCGCAGGTGCTGGCCAGCCTTGCCATTTTCATGACGGTGGTGATCATGATGCCCGTGGGCAAGCAGATCAACGACACCGCCCTGCAACCCTACCTCGAGGAACGCATAGGCTTCAACGAGGCGCTGGGCAACGCCCAGGTGCCGCTGCGTTCGTTCATGTTCAAGCACACCCGCGAGAAGGATCTGTCGATCTTCTACGCCATCACCAAGATGGAGCAGCCGCGCACCAAGGAAGAGGTGCCCACGGTGATGCTGGCCGCCGCCTACGTCATCAGCGAGCTGAAGACCGGGTTCACCATCGGCTTCCTGATCTACATTCCGTTCCTGGTGCTGGACATGGTGGTGTCCAGCATCCTGCTGGCCATGGGCATGATGATGCTGCCGCCCATGATGGTATCCATGCCCTTCAAGCTGCTGCTCTTCGTCATGGTGGACGGGTGGGCGCTGCTGGTGGGGTCGTTGGTCAACAGTTTTGCGGTCTGAAGAGGTACGTCGCATGACGCCGGAAATGGTCATTGCCTTCGCGCGCCAGTCCATCGAAATCGCCCTGCTCATCTCCCTGCCCATGCTGGGCGTGGGGCTGGTGGTGGGCGTGGTGGTCAGCATCATTCAGGCCGCCACCCAGATCCAGGAGATGACCCTGTCGTTCATCCCCAAGATCGTCTCCATCTTTCTTGCGCTGCTCATCTCGTTTCCGTGGATCATGGACAAGATGATCACCTACACGCGCGAGGTGTTTCTGAATATCCCCAATTATATCAGGTAGGCTGCGCCGCCTTGCGCGGTCCCGGTCGGGTATGGCCGGGCACGGAAAAGCCCCTGTCCTTCCGGTGGAAGGGCAGGGGCCTTTGTGTTGTCGCGGGTCGGGTTCGGAAGGGGCCGCAGGGGGGGCGGGGGAACGCCCCGCGCGCCAGACGGGCGTGCTGTGGCTAGCCCTTGTGGCGGCGCGCCGCGAAGCACCCCACCAGGATGGCCCCGGCCTGGGCCACGTTCAGCGAATCGAAGTCGCGGGCCATGGGAATGGACAGGGTGAAGTGGCACCGCTTGGCCACGTTGGGCCGGATGCCGCTGTCCTCGTTGCCCAGCACCAGCACGGCGGGGGTGCGCAACGGCTCGGTGAACGGGTTGCGCGGCCCGCTGCCGGGCTTGCCGTCCGTTCCCGGCGCGGCCCCGCCAGCAGCATAGATGGTGTATCCCGCCGCGTCGGCCTCATCCAGCGCGCGGGCCAGGTTGGTCACCTTGGCCACGGGCAGCTTTTCCAGCGCCCCGGCGGC
>NZ_VRYY01000482.1 GCF_015731765.1 Nitratidesulfovibrio oxamicus | reverse complement strand
CCCGCGCACCACGCCGGACGCCACGACACCGGCCCCGCGCTACGGCCCATGCCCCGGCTCAATGTTCCGGCATGACCGGCAGCCGCACTGGCCGCGCCCCGCGCATCACCGCGCTCGGCAGCCCATGCATCGCCGGTTGCACCGGCACCCAACCAACGGATTTCGCATGCACCATCTTTTCGCCGCCCTGTCCCCGGAATACCGGCAGCGCCTGGAATCCCTGCCCACGGCGCTGGACACCGTGGCCCCGCTGCGCACCGCGCACCGTCGCGACCTGCCCATGGCCATCCACGACCTGTCGCTGGTACTCACCAGTGAGCGCGGATCGCTCTCCGATCCCTACTGGGCGGCCCCGCGCCTGCTATCCGCCTACCTGCGCTACTTCATGCCGTGGAACCTGGTGCGCCTTGGCCGCCTGCTGCCATCCCTGGACCTGGTGGACCGCGATGCCCTGCTGGAGCGCCCGCTGATCCTGGACCTGGGCAGCGGCCCGCTGACCCTGCCGCTGGCACTGTGGCTGGCCCGACCCGACCTGCGCTCCCTGCCGCTGACCTTCCTGTGTGCGGACATCGCCCCCCACCCGCTGGAAGTGGGCCGCGAACTGCTGCAAGTCATCGCGGGAGAGGAATCGCCCTGGGCGCTGCGCACCCTGCGCGCCCCCATGGAGTCGGCCCTGAAGGAGGCGCGCGGCGACGCGGCGCTGATCCTGGCGGGCAACGTGCTGAACGAACTGAAGCCGCGCCGCGACGAGCCGCTGGAATTCCGCATGGAGGACCTGGCTGAAAAGATCGGCTCGGCGCTGTCGCACGGCGGGCGCGTGCTGGTCATCGAACCGGGCACCCGGCTGGGGGCGCGCTACGTCACCCTGTTCCGCCGCGCGGCCATGGAGGTAGGGCTTGCCCCGCTGGCCCCCTGCCCCCACCACGACGAATGCCCCCTGCTGGAGCAGGGCGGCGCGGGAGGCTGGTGCCACTTCACCTTCCCCATCCAGGGCGCGCCCACCTGGCTGGAAGAACTGAGCCGCCGGGCCAAGCTGGAAAAGGGCACGGCCAGCCTGTCCTTCGTGCTGTTGGGCGAGGCGGACAAGGTGACGGCGCCGCACAACACCATCCGCATCATTTCCGACGCCTTCCCGCTGCCCGGCCGACGCGATCCGGCGCGCTACGCCTGCTCCGAACGGGGGCTGGCCCTGCTGCACGACGCGCGGCACGTGCATTCCGGCACGGCCATCGACATCACCTGGCCGGAAGTGGAACGCCGCGACCGCAAGTCGGGCGCGCTGGAACTGGAATGGACCCCGCCCAGCCGGGACGGCAAGACGGCTGGCGCAGCGGGTACTGCGGGCAAGGGCCCCAGAGGCAAGGCAACCCCGGTTGACCGGGGTGAAAAGCCCGTGCGTGGCAAGGCTGCCGGGCGCGCGGCGCAAGCAGCCCCCGGGGTGGACGACGGGGACGACACGCAGCCAGCCTTCCTGATGGAAGGCGCGCCGCAATGGGATGCGCCCGCTGCCGCCGGAGCCGGAACCGGAGGTGATGATTTCGACGGGCCCCATGAACATGAAGGACACGATCCGTCCGAACCCAACGGCAACCGCGCCGATGGTCCCGACCATGGCGCGACATACAGCCAGATGTTCGCCAATCAACCACACGGGGGCAGGGCCGCGCAACGGCGCGGAGTCCCGCGCTTCGGCGCGCGGCGTGGCCGCACCCTTGACGGCGGGTACGGCGACGGCCTTGCGGGCG
>NZ_VRYY01000481.1 GCF_015731765.1 Nitratidesulfovibrio oxamicus | reverse complement strand
CCGCGCACCGCCCGCAGGGCCTCGTCACCCGCACCGGCGGCGGCCAGCAGCCCGTCCGCATCGACAACACTCCCCTGGGCCGCGATGCGGCACAAAAGTTCCGGCGCAGGCAACAGCCTCTCCTCGCCCAGCGCCGTCACCTCCAGCCCGGCCTCGTCCAGCAGCGCGGCGAACGGCTCGCGCACCATGCCCACCGGATGTTCCGTGACCAGCACGGCGTCCCAGCGCAGGTGCACCGCTTCCGCGTCCAGCCCGTCCAGTTCCGGCACGGTTTCACAATGGGGCCAGACATGCAGGGGGCCAAGCCCGCGCAGCCCGTCCAGCAACCGGGAAGGGTCCAGCCCCCTGCGCAGCGCGCCGGGCGACGGGGTGTAGCGCAGCCAGTACACCCGTGATTCGCGGGAAGATTCGCCGTAAACGGCGGGTTGTTCCGAGGCCGCAAGCCCGTACGGTGAAGGACTGGCCCCCGACAAGGCCGTGGGAAAACCTTGCGTCAACGCGGTGGGCGGGGCATCTGCCGCACCGGCGGCATCGTCATCCCCCACCCCGGAAGAGGCAGGAAAGGCGCCGGAAGCTACCGCGGGGGCGGCCCACCGCGCCGCCAGTCCGTCGATGCGGTCCAGCAGTTCACGCTCGCGCACGGCAACGCCGTCCGCATCGGCACCCTCTTCCGCCCTGTCCGCAGACGGTGTTTTTCCCGCGACAGCGACCGACGCACCCCGTTCCAGCAATTCCTGCAAGTGGTCCTTGGCGTCCAGGCCAAGGGCCAGCAGTTCGGACGTGGCCGGAACCCCGGCCTTGCGCACGTTGTCGAACAGGTCTTCCACCGCATGGGTGAAGCGGGCCACCGCATTGAACCCGAACATGGCGCCGGTGCCCTTCAGGGTGTGCAGCGCGCGGAACACCCGTGCCATGAGCGCGGCATCGCCTGGGTGCGATTCCAGTTCCAGCAACGCCTCTTCAAGGTCGATGAGCAGGTCGCGCGCTTCCTCGGTGAACACGCGCCGTGCGGTGCCGCCGGGGTTCATGCGCCACCTCCGCCAAAGCGGACGGGGATGTCCGCAGCGGCGGCAGAGGCACGGGCCGGTTGCGTGTGCGGCTGCCCGTGGTCTGGCTGGCCATCTGCGTGGGGGCGGGGCGGAGACGGGACCTGGGGCGAGGATTGGGGCTGCGTCGACACCGGAGCGCCCGAAGGCTCCTCGTCGTCGAACAGGCGGTCGGCGTCCAGCAGCAGCACGTGCCGCCCGTTGTGGCGGAATATCCCGGCCAGCACGTCGGCGGGCACGGGGGTGCCCATGCGCGGCGGGGGTTCCACGGCCACGGCATCGATTTCGATGACTTCTCGCACGGCGTCGGCCAGCGCGCCCACCAGGGTGATGCCGCCGCCCGCATCCGGCGGGGCGGGCACTTCCACGATGACGATGCGCGAATGCACGGTGCGTACCACGCTGCCCATGCCGAGCCGGGTGCGCAGATCCACCACCGGCACGGCAGCCCCGCGCAGGTTCACCACCCCGCGCACATGTTGCGGCATGCGGGGAATGCGGGTCAGGTCGCCGAAATCCAGCACTTCACGCACCACGCCGATGTCGAGGGCGAAGCACTCGTCCCCAAGGGTCAAGGCCAGCAACCTGCGCACGGGCACCATGGGGCCAAGCCCCGGTAGGGGCGGACGCGCCGACCCCACTGGCCCCGCCGGATTCGCCAGGCCGGCTTGATGGGCCGAATGCGCAGGACGCGCCCCGTCACGCCGCGCGGCGTCGTC
>NZ_VRYY01000480.1 GCF_015731765.1 Nitratidesulfovibrio oxamicus | reverse complement strand
TGAAATCGGAGCGTATTCGGTATTAGCGACCGTTTCCAGCCGTTATTCCCAACTCATGGGCAGATCATCCACGCGTTACTCACCCGTGCGCCGCTTTACTCAGGCCGAAGCCCTTTCACGCACGACTTGCATGTGTTAGGCACGCCGCCAGCGTTCAATCTGAGCCAGAATCAAACTCTCCAGTTGAAAAACTGAAGTCGCACGAACGCCTCGTAATTGAGACACCCGCACGATTGATTACTTATCGTAAAGGCTGATTCCTTCCCGACTCGCTATTTACTTGTCAAAGAACCGATTCCGTGAACCGCAGCATCCTGCGGCCCGTCGCCCCGCCGGGGCTTCCCGTCGCGGCGAGGAGCATGTATGCCCCAGCGTCCCGCCAGGTGTCAACCGCTTTTTTCGTTTTCTTCGATTTTTCTCGAAGACCCCGTGAAGCCCCGATGGGATTCAGGAAAGCACTGACTGTTCGGCTAGAAAGAGCGGTGCCGTGTCCGTTTGCCCTTGCACGAAGTGGTCGGGGCAATCGGTCGCGGCGAAGGGGGTAATTAGGGCATCAGGCGGCCAGGTGTCAACACGGTTTTTGCGAAAAGCCCAAAACAATCACATAATACACCGGTTTTACAGCAAGTAATAATCAGCATGCGCGGCATCGTTTTCGCCCTTTTCTCCCCGCCTCTTGCCGGATGCCGCGCACGCGGGTAACACTGCCCACCTGACCGGGACGCCTGGAGCCTACGCCGCACCGTGCCCGGCACACACTTTCCTACATCTGAATGGAGCATCCATGTCGCAGACACACCGAACGCAAGGCCGCCAGCAGCAGGACGGCGACTACGTCCGCAAGTCCACCATGTACATGGCCGTGGCCGTGGCGCTGATCGTCGGCGCGTTCCTTGGCGTGCAGGTGGCAAGCCTGTATTCACCCGCGCCCGCGCAGGAAAAGCGCGCCGTGTCCGCCCCAAGCCAGCAGGCCCAGAACGGCGCAGCCAGCCAGATTTCGCCCGACGTCATGGGCCGCATCCTGGAAATGGAGCAGGCGGTGCTGAAAGACCCCAACGACGTGACCGCATGGACCAAGCTGGGCCACCTGTACTTCGACACCGACCAGCCCAAGAAGGCCATCCCCGCCTACGAAAAGTCGCTGGCGCTCAAGCCAGACGACCCGGACGTGCTGACCGACCTTGCCGTGATGTACCGTGAAGACCATCAGCACGACCGCGCCCTGGCCACCTTCGAGAAGGCCATCGCCATCAATCCCAAGCACCAGATTGCCCGCTTCAACAAGGGCATCGTGCTGTACTTCGACCTGGAGCGGAAGGACGACGCCATGAAGGCCTGGCGCGAACTGCTGGCCATCAACCCCGACGCCAAGGCCCCCAACGGCCAGCCGCTGAAGGAGATGATGCAGTCGTTGCAGCAGCAGAACAAGTAGGGCGGCCCCCCGTCCACATCGTGCGGATACGCGCGG
Organism: Nitratidesulfovibrio oxamicus; assembly: GCF_015731765.1. Taxonomy (GTDB): domain Bacteria; phylum Desulfobacterota; class Desulfovibrionia; order Desulfovibrionales; family Desulfovibrionaceae; genus Cupidesulfovibrio; species Cupidesulfovibrio oxamicus. The sequence continues at coordinate 301 of NZ_VRYY01000480.1, read as the reverse complement.
CGGTCATGTGCCGCCGCGCGTTTTTCGTTTGCGGACCATACCCGGCGTGAAGGCTTCTGTTCGCCCTGCATGTGTCGTCCCGGCCCCCGCTTGCGACGCATGCTGCGCCCTATCCCCCCTGCCCCGACATTCCGGTGCGGCATTCCGCCTGCCGCCGATACCCTTCCGTTGGCGCAACGGCCTTGATTTCCACTCGCCCCCCATGCCGAAGTGCGCTATGTTCCGACGGGGCGCGGCCCAAGCGCCGCGCCGCGCACGGTCAACACGCAACCCGCGCGCCCCGCGCGCCCCCGGAACCATG
>NZ_VRYY01000479.1 GCF_015731765.1 Nitratidesulfovibrio oxamicus | reverse complement strand
TCCGATCCAGCCCCGCACCCCGCGCCGACGCGGCGCGGACCGCCGCCTCGATGCGCGCCGCATTGCCCGCCACGTCGCCCACCACCAAGTTCAACTGCAACAACGCGATGTTCATTGATGTTCTCCGGAATGACAGAGGCTGGGATGGACCTCGGGGAGAGGGGAGAAAACTTCTGGAAAAGTTTTCTCCCCTCTCCCCGAACCCCTCTCCCCTCTTTCAAAACGTTTTCATTGGGGCGCATACTGGCAAGGCGCAGCCGGTGCCAACCACGATCCCAGCGTACCCACTCCCAGCCCCCAAATAAAAAGTTTTGAGGAGGGATGGGGGTGCGGGGGAAGGGAGGAACTTTTCCAAAAGTTCCTCCCTTCCCCCGCGTATTCTTCAATCACAGGCTACAGCATGTCCAGCATGGAATACAGGGTGCCGGGCTGCTGCTGCGGCAGCCACTTTGCGGCGCGCAGGGCCCCTTGGGCGAAGTTTTCGCGCGAGTGGGCCTGATGGGTGATTTCGATGCGTTCGCCGGGGCCCATGGCATAGATGGTATGCACGCCCACCACGTCGCCGCCGCGGATGGTCTGGATGCCGATTTCGTCCTTGGGCCGCTCGCCGATGATGCCTTCGCGGTGGTAGTTTGCCACATCCGGCAGGTTCCAGCCGCGTGCCTCGGCCAGGCATTCGGCAAGGCGCAGGGCGGTGCCGCTGGGCGAATCCTTCTTGCGGTTGTGGTGCAGTTCCACCATTTCCAGGTCGTACTGCTCGCCCAGTTGCTGCACCAGTTGCGGCAGGATCTTGAGCAGCACGTTGACGCCGATGCTCATGTTGGGCGCCCAGAAGATGCGCGCGGACCTGGCCAGGTCGGCCAGTTCAGCCTTCTGCTCGGCGGTAAGGCCCGTGGTGCCGATGACGTGCGACACCCCGGCCCTGGCGGCGGCGCGGGCGTTGGCCATGCTGGCCTCGGGCGAGGTGAAGTCCACCACCACGCCGCCGGGCACCGTGGCGAACACCGCATCCGGGTCGCTGCCCGAAGGGCATTTCCACACGTCGAGCGAGGCCAGGCGTTCGGGACGCTCGACGACGGCGGCCAGCGCAAGGGCCGGGTCTTCCTGCGCCATGCGGCAGATGGTGGAACCCATGCGGCCACCGGCGCCCGTGACGATGATCGAAGTGCTCATGCTCGCTCCTTATGCGTTATGCGCGCGCCGCCGGAACCGGATGCGGCCCGGCGTGCGTGGCGTCTGATCGGAACTGGCGGAAATCACAGCAGCGAATGCTGGTCCTTCTTGCGGGACATGGCCGCTGCGTCGGCCTTGTCCGTCTTGTCGGGCCTGTCGGTCATGTCGGCATGGCCGGGGCCGCCCGACACGACGGGAGGCACGCCGGGAGCCACGCCTGATGCCGCGTCGGCAGAGATCGCGGCGGGCGCCTCGGCGGAAACTTCACGGGCGGCGGGAACATCCGCCGAAACGTCGGACGGTTCGCCCTCGTTGCCGGACGCTCGATCACCGTCCCCCGGCACATCCCCGCCCCTGCCTTCCAGCAGGTCCAGGAACTCCTGTTCCCGCAGTACCCGTATGCCGAGTTTCGCGGCCTTGTCGAGCTTGGAACCGGGCTTGTCGCCCACCACCAGCAAGTCCAGCTTCTTGCTGACGCTGCCGAGAATGCTGGCCCCGGCGGCCACGGCGCGGCGCTCCGCGTCGGAGCGGGTGAGCGTGGTCAGCGAGCCGGTGAACAGCACACCCAGCCCGGCCAGCGGACCGCTGCCTGCGCCCGG
>NZ_VRYY01000478.1 GCF_015731765.1 Nitratidesulfovibrio oxamicus | reverse complement strand
GCCCAGCAGCAGGGCCAGGTCCACCTCGCCGTGGCGCAGGTCCGCCGCAAGGCCGTGGCGCGAGGCCGTGGCCACATGCACCCGCGTGGCCGGAAAGCGCACGCGGAAGCGGCGCAACGCTTCGGGCAGGCAGAGCATGCCGAGGCTTTGCGACATGCGCACGGAAAGCTCGCCGGAATCGGCGTCGTGGGTGACGGCGCGTCGGGCGTCGTCGGCCATTTCGACAATGCGCCGGGCACGGGGCAGCAACCGCCGTCCGTGGTCGGTGAGCAGCACGCGGCGGCCCGTCCGTTCGAACAGCGGCGCGCCAAGGTCTTCTTCCAGCGCGCGGATCTGCGTGGTGACGGTGGACGGGGCGTAGTGCAGCGCCTCCGCCGCCTTGCGGAACGAGAGCCCGGCGGCCACGGCCAGAAAGGTCTTCAGGTGGCGGATGTCCATGTGGTGCTCCGGGGCGTGCCCCATGCGTTGGCATGGGGAAGTGGCGCGTCAGTCGGCACGGGGGCGGCACGGGGGCGGCACGGGGCCGGTGCGGGGCCGGTGCGGGGCCGGTGCGGGGTCGGCGCGAGAGTGGCGTGGATATGCTGTTCGGACTTCGTGAATCAAGGGTTCATGACGATTCGTTTGTTGCAGCTTGTGCCATGTGATACCTTGGCGCGCAATGGTTGATCTGCATCATGTGATGATTCGTGAAACGTGAATCGGGGATTCCACCATGAACGAACAACTGCGCGCGCTGGCCGTGCAGCGCAAGCGCGCCCATTCCCGGCTTGCGGCAACGGACGCCCCCGTGTACGCCGCCTTTCTGGACATGGAGCGGGCCGCCTATGCGGACGGCGCGCTGACGAAACGCCACAAGGAGCTGGTTGCCGTGGGAATTTCCGTGGTTCTGGACTGCCGCTCGTGCATGCAGTGGCACATCGAACAGGCGGCTGCCGCCGGGGCTGGCCCCGCCGAGGTGCTGGAGGCGGTGGAGGTTGGCATGGAGATGGGCGGCGGACCGGCCACCGTGTCGGCCCGCTTTGCGTTGGAGGTCATGGACGATCTGTTCGGGGAGCGATGGCCGGACGACGTGAAGGCGGGCATCGCCGCGCGTCGGAAAGCCGCCGTGACTGCGGGGCGATCCGCCTCCGACGGCAGGGGTGCGGCATGACCGATGTGCTCGCGCAGGCCGCATCCCTTGCGGGGAGTCTGGCCGCCACGCTGCATGCCGCCATTCCCGCGCCCGTCGATCTGCACGGGCTGCCCGACCCGGGTGACATGCGCGACATGCGTACCTTGGGCGCGGTTTGCGTGGCGGCGCTGGCCGCCGGGTTCACGCAGGGCTTTGCCGGATTCGGCTCCACGGTCATTGCCCTGCCCCTGCTGGTGGCCGTGCTGGGCATGCGGGTGGCCGTGCCGCTGGGCTGCCTGATGGCGCTGGCCATCAACGTGGCGCTGGTGGGCCGCATGTTCGGGCATGTGCGGCGCGGACCGCTGGCCGTGCTGCTGCTTGCCTCGCTGCCGGGCATGGCCGTGGGCGGCAGGCTGCTGTCCGTGGCGCCGGAGGCGTGGCTGGAAGGATTGCTGGGGGCCATGGTGCTGGCGTTCACCGTGTTCGCGGCTCGCACCGCGTCCACTGGCGACGACGGTGCCGACCTGCCGTTGCATGCGGCGGGCACGCCGTTGCGCCACGCGGTCACCGTGGCGGTGGGGCTGGTCAGCGGCGCACTGGGCGCGGCGGTGGGCATCAACGGCCCGCCGGTGGTGGCCTGGGCCATGCGCCAGGGCTGGGAGATCGG
>NZ_VRYY01000477.1 GCF_015731765.1 Nitratidesulfovibrio oxamicus | reverse complement strand
CCGCCGCAGCGACGCCCCCACCCGCTCGGCCTGCGCCAGCAGCCAGCGCCGCAACACGGCGCGGTCGGCGGTGTCCTCGGCAAAGGTGTTCTCCGCGCTTTCCGACTTGGGCTCGGAATACGGCTCCACCTCGCGCGGGTCCACGCCGCTGGCCCGCTCGTGCAGGTGCACGCCCCCCTTGCCGAAGCGCCGCTCCCAGAATTCGCGCGAATAGCGCAGCACGTCGCCCGCGCTGCGCACGCCCAGCTGTTCCAGCGCATCCAACGATCGCTTGCCCACCCCCGGTATGCGGCCCACGGGCAAGGTGCGCAAAAATTCCGCCACGTCTTCCGGGTACAGGATGAACAGGCCGTTCGGCTTGTTCACGTCCGAGGCTATCTTGGCCAGGAATTTCACCGGGGCCGCGCCCACGGAACAGGTCAGCCCGCCGGTCACGTCCAGCACGCGGGCCTTCACCGCCATGCCCATGTTCTCCACCGGGCCGAACAGCCGCTCCAGCCCCGTGGCGTCCAGATAGGCCTCGTCCACCGAGGCGGGCTCCACCAGCGGCGAAAATTCGCGCAGCGCGTCCATGATGCGGTGCGAAATCTCGGCGTAGCGGCGCATGCGCCCCGGCACCACGATCAGGTGCGGGCACAGCCGCAGCGCCGTGCCCATGGGCAGGGCCGAGCGCACGCCAAAGCGCCGCGCCTCGTACGACGCGGCGGAAACGACCCCCCGGTGCGAGCCGCCCACGGCCACCGGCTTGCCCCGCAGGGAAGGGTCGTCCATCTGCTCCACGGACGCGAAAAAGGCGTCCATGTCGATATGCATGATCCAGCGTTGCGCCATGCCCACGTTCTAGCAGAGGGGCGACGGAGCCGGAAGCGGGGCGCGGCTGTCGGGACCGGGAGCGCACTCCGATGGGATGTCTCGCCCCGCCAGGCAGCCCCGTCCGGCCTGACCGCACCATCCCAACCAGCCGCCCTTTGCGGCGCGGGCACGGTGACGGCCCGCCGCCCGCCGTGCTAGACAGGATGGGTGCCGTTGCCGCGCGGGACATTTCGCCATCCCCCGCACGGCCATCCCCGTACGACCATCCCCGTACGACCATCCTGCGGACGGGCACCCCGCGCTCGCCCCGGAAGCCGCAGGGAGCACGTTCGTTCGGCGCAATGGCCGCCGCCTCCCGCACCTCAACCCACGGTCACCCATGCCAGCGTTCCGCTTCGTCCATGCCGCAGACCTGCACCTCGACGCCGCCTTCGCGGGCGTCTCGCGCGACCTTTCACCCCGCCTGGCCGACCGGCTGCACCGCGCCACCTTCACCGCGTGGGAGCGGCTGGTGGACCTGTGCCTTGCCGAACGGCCCGACGCCCTGCTCATTGCGGGCGACGTGCACAACCACGAGGACGGCAGCCTGCGCGCCCAGGTGGCCCTGCGCGACGGCTGCGCGCGCCTGACGGACGCGGGGATGCGGGTGTTCATCGCCCACGGAAACCACGACCCGCTCACCTCGCGGGTGCACTCGCTGCACTGGCCGGACGGGGTCACCGTGTTCGGCCCGCAGGTGGAATCGCACGCCCTGACCCGCGACGGGCGCGTGGTGGCCGTGGTGCACGGCATCAGCCACGAGACAGACCGCGAGGGCCGCAATCTGGCCAAGCGCTTTTCCCGCGCGGCCACCGTGCAGGGCATGGTTCACGGCATGGTTCAGGACGTGGACGTGCCCCCCGGCGCGCCGCAGGTCGGCGTGCTGCACTGCAACGTTGGCGGCACGCCCGGCACGCGCGACGCGGGCCGCTAC
>NZ_VRYY01000476.1 GCF_015731765.1 Nitratidesulfovibrio oxamicus | reverse complement strand
GCACACCCGGCGGGTGTCCTATCCGCTGGGCCGGGGCCTGAGCCGCCGCAAGTATCTGGCGGCGGATGCGGTGGCGGCGGTCAGCGCGGAGACGGGCGGCGTGCTGGCGGCTGCCGGGCTGGATCCGGCGCGCATCACGGTGATCCATTCCGGTATTGACCCCACCCGTTACTATCCCCGGCGCGAGCGCGACGATGTCCGCTTCGTGTTCGGCATGGTGGGCGCGCTCACCCCGCAGAAGGGGCACACGGTGCTCATCGAGGCGCTGGCGGCCTTGCAGGCGTCCGGGACCGGAGAGGCGAAGGGAGAGGCCCACGGCGCGAGCGACGCCCACATGCCCGCCTGGGAAGTGCGCGTGGTGGGCGAAGGCCCGCTGTTCGGCACCCTGCTGGACCGTGCCGACGAACTGGGCGTCTCTCCGCGCATGGCCTTTCTGGGGCGGCAGGACAGCCGCCGCATGCTGCCCGACTGCGACGCGCTGGTGGTGCCGTCGGTGCATGGCGAAGGCAGCAGCGGGGTGATCAAGGAGGGCTGGGTGACCGGGCTGCCGGTGATCTGCTCCGGCCTCGCCTCCAACCTGGAACTGGTGCGCGACGGCGAGAACGGCCTCGTGGTGCCCCCCGGTGACGCAGATGCGCTGGCCTGCGCCATGCGCCGCGTCGCCACCGACGCAGCCCTGCGTGAGCGCCTGACGGCGGGCGGCACGGCCAGCGTCGCCCATTACACCGACATCCGCATGGCCGAAGCCTACATGGCACTGTACCGCCGCCAGCGCCAGGGCGCCTGATTCGCCCGCGAGGCCGCCGGCATTTCCATCCGCCTCCCCCCCCACACACCCACCACCACCTTCTCTTGTTCCTGCCCGCCTTCGCCCCTGACCATCGTCCTGTCGTCCCAGCCCCGCCGCCGCAGTCTCGTCAGTAACGCCAGTCACGCCAGTCACGCCAGCCGAGCCGGAGTGCTTCGCGGCCTGGGGGGCGTGTGCTCTCGCGCCCGTTGCCGCAGCCTCGTTGTTGTCCGTGCGGCGGCTGGGGGGGGGGCAGGCAGTGTGCGGGAAAACATGACTCCAGGTGCCGCGGACGGGTGCCGTGCCATGCGTATTTGACGCCGCAGGGGACATGCGGGTGGATACTGCAGTGCATATTAAGTAGCGCATACGGTGACGATGGGGGTTCTGTACCGTTGGGGACGCATCAGTGCGGCACGGATTGCGGCATCGCTACATGGCGTGTGCGACACCTTGCCGATTTTTGCATGGGAATATGCTGCAGTGCAAGTTGGGCTGTTGGGGCGGCATACCTTGTGCGATGTTGCCAAAGGTAGGGTTTTCCCGCAGTGACATGGGGGCGCAGTGCGGTATAGATAGTCCGCAAGTGAGCCGCGAGGGGGATTCTCCATGACCTGGGTGTTCATGATCGTGGCGCTGGCGGTGTTGGCCATCCTCATCGTCCGCGACAGGTGATGCCCCTGCGGCAGCCGTGCGCCAGCGGCGGAACGGATACGGAGGGGCAGAGTTCGAAAGAAAGGGCCGGACGTTCATCGTCCGGCCCTTTCTCGCGCACGACACCACCGGTCTTGCGGCGTGCGCCGTGCGCCGCCGTGCAGGGGCATGCGGCATTGACCGCCGCCGTCCGGGCCGAGACGGGCGTGCCTTTCCCCTGCCCTGCGGGGGCATCCGTATGTGACAAGGGCCGGACGATGTCTCGTCCGGCCCTTTCCTGTTTGTCGTCAGTCGGCGCTTCGGGGTGTCCGTCGCGCCGCGTGCCCGGCTAGCTGGCCGGGGCCGCGGCGGGCGCGGGCGG
>NZ_VRYY01000486.1 GCF_015731765.1 Nitratidesulfovibrio oxamicus | reverse complement strand
GTTGCCGCGCGCGCCCGCAGGCCCCGGCCCGGCGTAGCCACCAGCATACACCCCGGCGCGCCGTGTGGGCAACCGTGCGGGCTTCGGGGGATGCACCTTGCCCGCCGCGACCTTGCCATGCATGCCATGCCCCCTGACGGGCGCGGGTACGTCCCGCGTTTGCGCGGGGGGCAGACTTTTTTTCGCGCCGAGGGTAACGTGGCGGCGCAACCCCGGCGGGCGCAACTGCCGCGCTGCCGTCGCCATTCACTACGGGAGGATACTCACATGGGCATCATCTGGTTTCTGCTGTTGGGCGCACTGGCGGGTTGGCTGGCCGCCAAACTGATGCAGGGGCGCGGTTTCGGCTTTCTGGGCAACATGGCCGTGGGCGTGGTGGGCGCGGTGCTGGGCGGATTCCTGTTCCGCATGGTGGGCGTGCACGGCGGCGGCATGATGGGATCGCTGGTCACCGCCGTGGTGGGGGCCATCGTGCTGCTGTTCCTGGTGGGGCTGGTGAAGCGGAACTGAAGGGGCTGGCATGGCAAAGGACTGCACGCCCCCCCCATCCATGCCAATATGCCTTGCGGTGCGCAGCCCGCACGCCGGAATGGAAAAGGCCCTGTCGGCATGCCGACAGGGCCTGTGCCACTGATGTCACCGTGTATCCGCGATTGGCGGGGGTTACCATTCGGCCAGGGGCGAAACCACGGGGCTGTTCACTACGGAATAGTCGCAGGACGAAAGAACCATGCTGTCGTCGGCGCGAACGATGCGCGAGGCCACGTAAATCTTCTCCTGCGGGCTGCTGTGCCCGGAAACGCTGGAGCGTACCACCGCGTAGGTGCCGACAACCACGGTGGCTGCGTTGTGCATTCTGCTGATTTCCTTCACGTCTCGGCTCAGCATGAATTCCCCTTTGCCCTCCTGCACGAACAGCGAGTTCTGGCGCAGCTTCAGTTCCACCACATGGTAGCCTCGCTGCGAAAGCCGCGACCCCACGTGTTCCGCGATCATCCTGCCGAAGGTGGAGGATTCCGTCAGGTTGTTCACGTTGACGAAGCTGGCCACTATGACGGGTTGGTCCTTGGAAATGGGCAGGCGCAGGTTGGAATCCAGTTTGTCGGCAATGGCATAGCCTGCTTCCACGTAATCGCTGCCCAGTTCATAGGGGGTATTCTGCGCGCCCGTCGATTGCCGGGGCGCGCAGGCCGCGGCAGGCAGGACGCAGGCCATGGCCAGCAGCACAAGCAGCGCGCGACCGGAACGGAAAACGGAAATGAACGGTTTCATGCAGCCCCCCTACTTGTTGACGACCTGAAGTTGCCTGGTGGGCAGCACGACCGGCGCCTCCCACGGAACCTGACGTTCCCAGTATTGAACCTTGTCGGCCCTGTCGATGTAGTAGACTGCCAGAAAGTTGCGGCGCAGCTGACCGTTCTGCCTGGCAACGACGCCGATGACGAGTTCGGTGTCGGTGGTGTGCATGCTGTTCCACTGCGCGCTGGCGTGGCCAGCCTCTATGGCCAGGCCGCTCAGGATCAGGATGGTGTCGAGGCTGTCGCTCCAGGTGGCGTCGTTGTGGGTGTAGTAGTGTGCACCCGCCATGCCCAGCCCCGCCAGCAGCAGGCCCGCACCGGGGAAGGGCGCGTTGCTGGGGCGCGGCCCACGGTGCTCGAGGATCTGGGTGCCCCAGTCCAGCACCATGGCGCCCTTGGGCGAAGTGCTGACCGGCATGCCGCGCAGCATGGCCTCGTGCCGCATGAACTGCGAGAAGGCACGCCCGAAATCAGACCGGTCGTCCTGCGCCACATGGATCGGGGTTCCCGGTTCCAGCTTCAGGCCGTCCAATACCGTGGCGGCCAATTCGCGCCAGTGCTCGGCGGCTTCCAATTGCTGCTGGGTGGAAAATGCATGACCGACCGGTTTGGGCACGCGGGCGCAACCCGCCATGATCAGGGCGAGGAACAACAAGGCGAACAGTCTCGGCATGGGATCCTCCTGCACGGTTTTCTCCCATGCATACTGAGTCTATACGCAAGGTCAATTTTTATTTTCGGGGAAATGAGTGTCGTCGAGGGGCACTGGCGAAAGCACCCGCGCGAGTTGATCGGGACATTCGGCATGGGCCTTGGGCGGCTTCGGATTAAAAGCCAAACGCGAAAAGGGTCACGGTTTGCACCGTGACCCTTTGCCGTCTGGCGGAGAGGGAGAGATTCGGCAGTTCGGATACGTTTCCTGCCGAAATCACTGATTTCTTCAGGTCCGTCAAAGGGCCTAGAGAGCGTTTGTAGCAGGGGTGTGTATCCGGGGCAAGCTGATGGTTAGGCAAAAAAAACTGTAGCTGACAGGGGCGGAGCAAACCTTCACCGCTGACCAAGGCGGGCTGTCTGCCGCCGAAGGCTTTCATACAAGGTCTGACGTGAGACCCCGTACTCACGGGCCAAGGCGGCGACCTTCTCTCCCGATTCCAACCGGCGGCGGACCTCGGCAACCTGTGCCCCATCAAGGCTCGGCTTACGGCCCTTGTACTTCCCGGCAGACTTCGCAATCGCAATGCCTTCCTTCTGCCGTTCTTTGATCATTGCCCGTTCAAACTCGGCCACCGCGCCTATGAGTTGAAGCTGAAGACGCTGAAAGGGCGAGTCCTGCCCGTTGAACTCCAAGGCTTCCTTGTGGAACCTGACGGTCACGCCTGATGCGGTCAGCGTCGTCAGAATGGAAAGAAGGTCTTGGAGGTTGCGGGCCAAGCGGTCGATAGAGTGGACATGCAGCACGTCCCCTTCCCTGATGAACGCAAGGCAGTCCTTCCATGCAGGGCGGTTGGTTGTGCCCCCGCTTGCCTTGTCCTCAAACACTCGATCCAAGGCAACGCCTTCAAGCTGGCGGGCCGTGTTCTGGTCGGCGGTGCTGACTCGGATGTAGCCTATGTTCTTCCCGGTGGTCATACCCTTCCTCCGTTTGGCATCAGTGAGTGATGTGTCAGGAAAGGGTTTAAGATGTCTGTCTGTTCATGTCAAGAAAATCGAAAAATGATCCTATCCTGACGCAAAGAGTGTCAGGCCAAGATGTCAGCTTGTGGTCTACCCTATACTGACGGCAGGGCAGGCGGGCCACGAAGCCTTCGGCCCGGAAGGCGTTCAGCTTGTCCTGCACTTCGGGACGGACCTTCTTGATGGTGAAGAGCCAGCCGGACAGGAACTCGATGGGGAGCATGAGGGTACGCTGGGAGCCGCCAGTGGAAGGCGTGTCGATCATCGACACCCCTTGCGACAGAACAGGGTCAGCCATGACCTTAATGCGCTGGCTGGGCCAGAGGATGCCCAGCGCCTCGCACACATGGCGGGGCGAGAAGTAGCAGCGGTCGTCGGGTGTGACGGCTTCCCGGTCCTAGGCAACGTACGAGGATGGTCGGAGAACGGCGGAACGGACGATGATCGAGCGAAGGTTGGGGCGTGATGGTTGCGGGCATCCTGCGATGGAAAACGGCCCGCCGTGCCACAGTGGGCAGGAGGCTAGTCGATCCATTGTGAGGAGTGACCACCCCGGTACGGGGGGAAAGTGCCCCGGTCGTTGTGTGAGATGGGCTTTGAGATTTTTGCGCCAGAACATCCGGGTTGGTGCAGGTGGGGACAGGGGAGGAGTTGAAGTTCCTGTGCCCCAATGCTACGTTCAGGTGCTGTTTTGTAGCCCCCAGTTGCCTCCAGTTGTCCCCAGTGGGTCTCAAGGTTTCTGGGAGGAGATGTCGGGGCCTACAGGGGCAAGCAAGTTCAGGTGCAGGGGAGAGGATGAGTCATGGGGTTCTACGAGTTCTTTTCGGGTGGTGGCATGGCGCGGATCGGGCTTGGCTCCGGTTGGCCCTGCCTGTTCGCCAACGACTTCGACCCTAATAAGGCGACGGCCTACCGTGCTTTCTTCGGCCCTTCCCAAGAATTGCGTGGTGACAGCATCACCGACTTAGAGACCTCGGACCTTCCCGGTCATGCTGATCTGGCTTGGGCTTCCTTTCCCTGCCAAGACCTTTCTCTAGCTGGCAATTATGCAGGCCTGAAGGGTGAGCGCTCTGGCTTGTTCTGGGCTTTCTGGCGGCTCATGCAAGGCTTGCGGGTGGAGGGCCGCGCCCCACGGATGATCGTCCTAGAGAATGTCCGGGGGATGATCACTTCCCATCAAGGCCGCGACTTTGCTGCCGTCTGCGAGTCCTTGGCACAGGAAGGTTATAGGTATGCCCCGCTACTGGTGGACGCACAACTTTTCCTCCCGCAGAGCCGCCCCCGGCTTTTCGTGGTGGCCTTCGGTCCAGACGCCCGCCCCGATTCTAGCATGGTAGGCAACGGCCCTACGGCTCCTTGGCATCCCAATTCCTTCGCCTACGCCTATGACCGCCTCTCATCCAAGGCCAAAGCAGCGTGGTTGTGGCTTACGCCATCAAGGCCCACAGCCAAGCCAGGCAAGCTCTCGGATCTGATTGAGGACACCCCTACGGGCGTCAGGTGGCACACGGCCTTTGAGACAAAGCGCATCTTGGACCTCATGTCGCCTTTGCACTTGGAGAAGGTCAAGAAGGCCAAAGAGGAAGGTAGCAGGCGCGTGGGGACCGTCTACAAGAGGACTCGCCCACAAGATGACGGGACCAAGGCCCAGCGGGCAGAGGTCCGCTTTGACGAGGTGGCCGGTTGCCTCCGTACCCCGGCGGGAGGATCAAGCCGCCAGATCATCATGGTGGTGGAGGACAACAAGGTCCGCACTAGGCTCCTTTCGCCTCGTGAGGCCGCCCGGCTCATGGGGCTGCCAGAATCCTACCCGCTTCCCCAGCGTTACAACGACGCCTACCACCTCATCGGCGACGGCGTGGCCGTGCCTGTGGTCTCTTGGCTTGCCCGCACTGTGATTGAACCCTGTCTGCACCTGAAGTCCCGCAAGGTGGCCGCCTGATGCCTCCGAAAAAATCCAGCGTCACCGGGGACACTGTCCCCTGCTTCCTGTCGGATGAAATGGTGGACATGGTGGAGAAGTACGCCGAGGCTCTTCGTGCTGCTGCCCCCACCATTGGAGACCACGGACTTGCCCCTGCCGAGTTCTGGCGTTCCGGCTTGTTTCGGAGTGCGATTGAACGGTTACGCGGACAGCAAGCGGCAGCTACCAAAGAGAAGTACGGTTTCGTCGAGCGGGCTTTGCGTCAGCTTAAGGCTGCCGGGTTGATCGAGAACCACGAGTTCACCGGGGCGGGGGATCGCCACGACTTTCACGTCTACATGCCGGACAAGCGGGTTTGCGTCTTCGAGGCGAAAGGCTGTCTGGACGGAAACAACACCACGATTTTCCAGCGTCCCCCAAATGCCGAGGAGTTCCTGATCTGGTCGCTTTGTCAGAATCAAGGGTCCGATCTTCGGGCTGGGGTCTGGTCGGGAACCCACACCCGCATCGGAGCCAAGATCATCGCGGAGAACGTCCACGTTGAGGCCCTGATCGTCTGGGACGCCCTATGCGGCAGTTCTGGCCGCCCCTGCCCCAAGATCGCGGAAGGGAGAGGTCGGGAGGTGGATGGGGTGATGGTGCCGCCTCCATGCATCTACCTCTTCCCCCGCACGATTCCAGACCCTCGGAACAACCCGAAGCCGCCTTTGCCGAAGGTGGAGACGGTGGCACTCGCTGCGGCTCTCCTCAAGCACTTCGGTGGTGATGAGCGGGACGTGACGGAGGTTCAAATCGAGGCCAGGATGAAGGGGGCTAGCGTCGAGCGCAGAACCACTCTGGTAAGAGGGGAGCGCATCGTTAGGCAATCTGGCTGGACCGAGTTGAAGCGAGCCGCACGGTGACCACAGACGTCTTTGACGCCCCCACCCGGAGCCGGGTTATGCGGGCCGTCAAGGGCAAGAACACGCGGCCAGAGTTGGCCGTACGCTCCCTCCTTCACGCTCTGGGCTACAGGTTTCGCCTTCATCGGCGCGACCTACCCGGCTCCCCGGACATCATCCTCCCTAGCCGCAAGGCCGTGATCTTCGTTCACGGGTGCTTCTGGCACGGCCACACATGCAAGCGAGGCAGCCGCACCCCCAAGGCCAACGCGGAGTACTGGATCAGCAAGATCGGGCGGAACATGGCCCGTGACGCCAGAACACGGGCGGAGCTAGAGGCTTTGGGGTGGCGGGTGCTGGTGGTCTGGGAGTGCGAGGTCAAGGACCGCGATACGTTGTCGGATAAGCTCCGAGGTTTTCTAGGCGGGACGGCGACCTAGCCTGAAGGATGTTTTGCTGCAAAAGACCGGCGGGCGATCCACTCGTCGTCCTTGCCCTGACGGCGGTAGGCCGAGATGGCGCGGTCCACGGCCATGTCGGGGTTCTGCTCTTCCTCCACGAACCGGCGGATGATGTTGTTGCAGTGGATGTGGAACTCGGGGGACAGGTACTTGGCGTAGGCCAAGGCGATCTGCCAGTGGGCGAAGGTGCCACCGAAGCGGCCACGGGTGATGTGGAAAAGGTCCGCCACGCGGACATTTTCTTTCTTGCTGACTTCGTTGATGAAACGCTGGGCTTCATCGGTTTCGCGCCAATGCGCCGGGCGCTTGTTGTATTCCGCGCCACCAGCCTTCCAGATGTCGGTCAGGTTCACGAGCTTGTTGTCGGTGCAGCGGATGCCGAAGCCGTTGATCACGAGGGCGGGGGTGCAGGTTGATGTCTGGGGCATGCTATGTTAGCGAAATAACACGAGCCGAAACAAGGATGAGCACCCCTGTCAGGTACCGTCCGGCGTGGAGAACCGGGTTGAGCAGCAATGCACGGTATGTTCCTCTTTGAAGGATTCGTGGCGGGGGCGTGCTAAGACTTCGTGTGTAAGGTGAATGAGGAGGGGTAGAGGGCTTAAACTCTGCTATTTGAGGTGACACATGGACATGCAAGATGTGCTTGCTATCCTTGTGGCTGCGTTGAGGCTCCTCCAAGCCGTCATCGCTGCCTTCGGCAAGTAATAGGCCATTACCGTGGATCACCCTATTAGCCTCACTCGAAGTTAAGCCACCACCAAAATCAAGCAGGGCGGCTTACCTATCTACCCCCTCCTCACTCACAAGATTGAACACAAGGCCCACCGGAGTCGCTCTCCAGTGGGCCTTGCTTCATGCGCGAGGCCGCCCCGCTCACGAGGATGCCCGGAGAGAGGCGAACAGGGACGGGGAGGTGTGTTGGCCTAGGTCATCCGGCTTGGGCGGGGGCTTTCATCGAAAAAAGGCCCACCGTAACACGGCGACCACCTCGACCACCTACGGGGCGGCGGTAGACCGTTTGGCCTTCTGCTCCGGCCCGTAGACGTACTTGTCGTAGGCCCCCAGCGCCGCGCCGCCGATGGACAAGGCACCGCCGAGGTAGTTCGGCTGGTTGATGGGGGAGCTGACGTAGTTGGACTGGGACTTCATGCGGGCCTCGGCCTTGTCCTTGTAGCCGCTGATGGCGGTGTCGGCGTTGACGCCAACCATGTCGAGCTGCTGCATGATCACGTCCCGCTTCTGGGCGGCGGAACGCTCGTAGTCGGCCATGAGTGCGTCGAGGGCGGTGCCTGCGGCCTCACTGGAGGCGAGGGCCTGACCCTGCTTCTGCATCTTCTCCTGCTGGAGCTTCTGGAGTTCCTCGGAGGCCGACGCCTGCTGCTGCATCTGGTTGATGCGTTCGGCGGCTGCGGCCTCGATGTATTCCTTGTTGGCCGCCTCTTGGTTCAGCTTGGCCGTGCGGGCGTACTCGTCGGACATGGCCGATTGGTACGATGCCTGGGCGTCGGCTTGTTGCTGTTGGGCGTACAGGGATGCCGAGGTGGAGGCGACAGCGGAAGCAATGGCGAGGCCCGCCATCGTGGTTGCCGAGATGGCTTCGCACATGACGACCTCGCCCTATGCCCGGCCCGCAGTGGCGGCGGCGTAGTTCGGGTTGCGGCCACAGCGGAACGAGTAGAGGTGGCACGGGGAGTACCGGGGATCGACGTCCGGGGATAGCTCGCACCCGGCCACGGCCTCGGCATCGCCTCCCATGCAGCGGTAGAGGCAGAAGGACCGGATGGCCGGGGTGGGTCGATGAGGACAGGTCGTGGCCCGGCGTCCGAAGCGGTAGGGATGCAGCGGGCACCCTGCGTCGGCGCACTCCTCCACGGCCCGCCGGTCACCGCCCATGCAGTCGTGGACGCAGTGGTGGCGGATGGCCTCAAGGGCAGTCATGGAGCGGGGCGTTGTGGTTCCGGTGAACAGGCAGGCAATGAGGTGGTCGGCGGCCTGCTCGACCGTCATGGGGTGGGTGGTCGTGGTTGGTTCATCCATGATGACCATCCCCACTAGGCCCGCCTGCTGCCACGAAGGACGCAGGGTCCACGGGAGCAACGCCCGGCGTCTTGCGTGGGCACGGCAGGCGGCAGCGACCGCAGGGACTGGGCGCGGGCCTCGGTCTCTTCGGCGGCTTCCCGCATGATGTGGCGGAGGTCTTGCAGTCGGGTAGCCATCTGGAGGGCCGGGGTGAGGTGGTTGACCATCTCCTCGGTGATCTCCGGTGCAAGGGACGCCTCAAGGCTGGCCGCGTCCTTCACTGCGGAGGCGGCATGGTCGAGGGCGTCGGCGAGTTCATGGAGCCTGCGGGCGGCGGTGCTGACCGCGACATACAGCGTACGGCCTGCCGGAGCGGGGGCGGCGGTGGGGATGTCGAAGAACAGCGTAACCGGGTCGGTGGCCCCTTCGTTGCTGACCGGGATACTAGGGCAGGCGGTAACCGCTTCTCGCTCGCCTTCGTGCAGCCGCTCAAGGCGGGCTTCGGCGGCCACGTGGACAAGGTCCACGGCGTCCTCCGGTTCGAGGTAGCCATAGGAGAGGATGATCTCCAAAAGGTCGTCGAACAGCGTTCTATCTGCTTTCGGGAGCGCCTGCATGGTGGTCATGAAGTTCGACCAATCGGAGGAGGCGGTGCTGGGCTGGGTGGTAAGCGTCTTGGTCATGGTGTGTTCCTTGCTCTCGGTAGAGCGGTTGGGGTTGGTGAACAGGGTGGGCCTTGAACGACATGGACGACTGATCCACCTCACGGGCTGGCGGCGGGATGCCCCGGAGCGCCAAGAACCGCCCACGACCTCACGCCGTCCCCCATGCGCGGTGGAGGGGAGACGTGAGGCCGCAGGCGGTTGAACCGAGAGGGGAACAGGAAGGCTTGCGTAGCTGGTGGGGTGGTCTGTGACGGGGATGGACGATGAACGACGACGGCAGCGGCGTCCCTGAAGGTGGGCCTGTGGTGATGCCTTTGGTTGGCATCAGGTGAACCACAGGTGGGGCTTAAGGTGTTAGTCGTAGTTCATCTTGTTTATAGTCCCTGAAGGTGGTCCCTTTCAGTTGGGCTTAAGGTGTCCCTTCAGGTTAGCTTGAGGTTCCCCTTTGCCCGAGAGTGGAACCTAATCGGCAATGGTCTGGAATCAATGACGATGGACGGTCTTTGCTCCAGCCCCCGGATGGTCGTCAGTCTCCTGCCCCTAGAACGCGAAAAGGCCCACTGCGTCGTCAGAACACAGCGGGCCTTTTTTCGTGCAAGTTCGGGGGTGAATCTGTCCGAGGCAGGTCGTTGGTCATGCCCGGACAGGATCAGGCCGGATACGCCAACCTCGTGCGATTCCGGCGGGGGTAGGCTGGTCAGTTCATCGCCGCCTCGCCCGTGCCGGGGAGGGCAAGCACGACCTCCGCGCCCGGCAGGGTGATCCGGTACTCCAGCCACTGGGCGTCTGTGGCCTCGACGGTGATCCGGCGTGCTCCGATGTCCGGGCCTGCGGCGGCGGTGGGGGCCTCCCAGATGGCATACTCCTCGATCAGTCCGAAGGCTTTGGCGGTGTGGAGCAGGGTGTCGAGACGGGCGATGTCCGGCCCTTTGCCGTGCTCCGTGTTGCCCATGACCGGGGCCAGCAGGTTTGCCACGGTGGACGGCGGGAGGCCCAGCAGGGAGGCTATCCGGTCCACGGCATGGACGGCGGACAGGCAGTAGGACAGACGGTCGCACAGCAGGGCGGCGGCGGTGGTGTGGGTGTGTGTCGTGTTCATGGTCGATGATCCGTGTGATGTTGATAGGGGAATCATGGGGGCCATAGACGATGATGCGATCGTATGGTGAATTGTGCGAAGGCTGTCAATGTCTGAATCATCCCGCTTGTGGGATAGTCCCGAAGTATGGGGTGACTCAAGCGTTGTCAGTTCTGTGTTTGCTGATGGCCGATCGGCGATCGTTGGCCAATTCACTACATTTCACTTCACCACCCACCGGCCTTCTTTCAGTCGTGCAAGCGAGAGTTCTTCGGCCCACGGCAGGACCGCAATGACCTTATCCCGCAGCGTGGCGGTGGGGTACTTGCCGATGTAGGCGGCGGTAACCCCGATGTCGCCGCTTTTCTTGTCGTGCCCGATGACCTCCTGAATCATCAGGATGTCAGCCCCGGCCCGTGTCCGTAGGTAGGTGGATACCGTGTGCCGGAAGCTGTGGAAGACGACATCACTGATTTCACCGTCCGTCCCGCCGATGCCCAGCTTGCGCCGGTACCGGGTGAACCATGTGGTGATGGGGCCACCGACGTTGCCGCGCTTCTCGCGCTTGAGGTCGGGGAACAGGCGATGATGTCCGGCGGCCTTCTGTTCCTCGACGAACCGCAGGAACCCAAGGCCATCGATCAGGAACGGGTGGATCGGCACCAAGCGGACCCCCGCCTCGGTCTTGACGTGCTTCCCGTCTCCGGCTTCGTTCACGTCGATGCACCACACTCCATCGTCCTGCCGGATGTCGGTCACGAGGAGTTGTGCGATCTCCTCAATACGCATGCCGGTGAACAGTGCGATCAGGGGCGTCCAGAAGTAGGCCGGGGATTGCTCGGTAGCGGCGAGGTAGGAACGAGGGTTGAAGAGCCGTTGCAGTTCTTCGGTGGTGAACGGGCGTCGGGATGAGCGGGCCTTCCCCTGCGCCTTCGGGATCACAAAGGCGGCGTTCAGGGGCTTGGCGATGATCCCGTATTCCAGTTCCAACCAGTTCAGCAGCGAACGGACCATGTTGAACTTCGTGTTCAGCGTCTTTGCGGACAGTCGTTTTTCCGCCGGAAGGTCGAGAGCGGCGAGAGCATGCAGGCGTTTACCGGCGTACTCCCTGCTCTTCGGGTTCGCAGGCTGGGCAGCCATGAGGCGGCCATAGTCCCGGATCATGTCCCGGTCGAGTTCGGCCAAGGTGACGTCCCGGCCTCGCGTTTCCGTGATGGCCTCCGCGAACTGGCGGACGTTGACGTAGACGTTGCGCTTGCTGCCTTCCGCCAGTTCGGGGTCTTTCGCCGCTATGTACTTCTCGACCGCCGCTGACAGGGTGATGGCCTGTGCTGCCCCGGTGGTGGCAGTGGTAGTCGATGCCTGGGCTGAATCAGGGGCCGGATGCGGTGCCGTGGCCGGGGCCTGCCATCCGGGGGCGTCCATTATGGTCCGGACTGCCGAGAGCCGGTAGTCGGGCCGGGCAGTCAGTTCCCCGCTGAACGTCGGGCACGATGCCGACTCGATGACGGCAGCCTGTGCCAGAAGCAGGGCATCGCAGAGATTGAGGAACTGAAGGCGGGAGACAGGGGGCCGCGAACCATCGTTGTTCGTGGGGACATCTTCCGACGCACGAGGATGGCCTGAGAGCACCGATTCGGTTCCGGTCGGGACTTCGGCTGGGGCGTCGTCGTTCGATGGGCTTTTTCCCCCGAAATCGGCCCGCTGTGACACGGTGGCCGGATAGCCCGCCCGCTGCAAGACCTCTCGCGCCGTGGCGATGGTGTGCCGGTGGTCCTTCCGGTTCTGCGCCTCCATGAGCGTGGAGTACAGGTGAGCCGCCTGTTCCTCACGGGCCTTGAGTTCCCCCGGCGTGCTGACAGGCCCCCGGATCAGCAGGGTTTCGTATTCGTCATGCAGGGCTTCGTCCAGCCACTTGCGGGCGAGTTCCCGCATGTCCTCACTGGGTGTGGTGTTCTCCATCATCGTCGTGTGCCTTCTTGCGAGGTTGAATAGATCATGAACGACGGCAGCCAGCTTCAACGCGCGAGGCCGGGCTTCCCTCAAACTGGCCGTGCCGAGGCTGCGGCGAATCTCGGTCCAGCCAAGGCAGGCCCGGAGTTCGGCAGGGATGCGGACGCGGAAGTAGAGGATGCCCCGGTGCTGCACGAGGTAGCCGGGTGCTGACGTGGAAAGGGTGGAGCGAGGGCCGCGAGGCCGGAGGCCGGTTGGCCGAGAGTGGGACCTAATGGGGGCCTGCTGGCCGAGAGTGGAAGGTAATGGCGCAGGAAGGGGCGGAGGGGAGGACTGGAAAAGCGACACGGCGGAGGCTCCAGTTTGTATCCGTGTGGTGTATCCACAAGGACCTGAAGCCCCCGCCGTCGGGATATTGCAACCATCCTAGATGGTTGACTTTTACTGGCGGAGAGGGAGAGATTTGAACTCTCGATACAGGTTTTGCCCGTATACTCCCTTAGCAGGGGAGCGCCTTCGGCCGCTCGGCCACCTCTCCGTTGTCGCGCGGCACGCCGCGCGAGAAAGCGTGTGTACCCGGTTGGCGGGCGCGCTGTCAAGCATCCGGCCCAATTTCGCGGGGGTAGAACGCGTGACGGATGGTCTTGCCGTCATTCCGTCCCATTCCTGAGCACCCGGTCGCTACGCGGCCAAGCAGGCAGCCGCCATTCGCCCTGCCAACCGCAAAACCTTCTGTGAACGGCATCGTGGGCCGTCCGCCGTCAGCATGCGGCAGGCAGCCGCCAACCGTCCGCCCTAGCTGCGGTAGTCGGCGTTGCAACTGATGTAGTCGTGCGTCAGGTCCGATGCCAGCAGCCGGTAGCTGCCCGGTCCGTTGCCCAGCATGATGTTGACCACGATGTCGCGCCCGGCCAGCGGTTCCTTGAGCAGCGCGTCGAAGTCCAGGTTGGTGGGCTGCCCGCCCCGGAACAGTTCCACCCCGCACAGCGACACGATGACCGCCGCCGGGTTGAAGGTGGCCCCGCTGCGCCCCAGCGCCGCCACGATGCGCCCCCAGTTGGCGTCGCGCCCGTACATGGCCGTCTTGACCAGTTGCGAATGGCCCACGGTGCGCGCGGCCAGTTCCGCGTCGGCGTCGTCGCGCGCGCCCGCCACGTTGATGTGGATGACCTTGGTGGCGCCTTCGCCGTCCTTCACCAGCATGTAGGCCACGTCGCCCAGCACGCCGGTAAGCGCCGCGCCCAGCACGGCCAGGTCCGCGCC
>NZ_VRYY01000474.1 GCF_015731765.1 Nitratidesulfovibrio oxamicus | reverse complement strand
CGCTGCCCGGCGGTATCCGGGGTCACGCGGCGCCGCCGCGCGAAAAGGCCGGGCCGCCGGGGCGGCGCGGGGATCGTCAGTACTTGATGGTCCGCAGGAAGTACTTGTTGTACTGGGTGATGCTGAACGACACCAGCAGCGAGATGGCGAGGTAGATCAGCGTGCTGACCGTGAATGCCTCGAACCCGTGGAAGGTGTACGACTCGATCTGGCGGGCCATGTAGGTAAGTTCCATGACCCCGATGGTCATGCACAGCGACGAGTTCTTGAACAGGTTGAGCGCCTGCGAGATCAGCGGCGGCACGATGATGCGGAAGGCCTGCGGCAGGACCACGTAGCGCATGGCCTGGAGGAAGGTGAGGCCGCAGGCGCGCGAGGCTTCAAGCTGCGTGCGCGGAATGGAGAAGATGCCGGAGCGGATCTCTTCGGCGATGAACGCGGCGGTGTACACCGCAAGGGAGATGACCCCCGCCGCGAACTCGAAATTCTGCTTGTACAGCCACTGGTTGACGGCTGCGGGCAACACCGCGTCGGAGCCGAAGTACCAGAAGAATATCTGGACCAGCAACGGCGTGTTGCGGAAGAACTCCGTAAAGCCCGCGCTGAACCACACCAGCGGGCGCACGGCGGAAAGGCGCATCACCGCGATGAGCGTTCCAAGCGCCATGGCCAGCACCAGCGAAAGGGCGGAAATCTGGCAGGTGACCACGACGCCGTCGATGATCCACTGCAAGTATTCGCCGGAGAGGACGAGTTTCCAGTCGAAGTTGTACTGCAAGACGGTATCCGCGTGAAAACGGGGGGCGCGGCGATGGCGCCGCGTCCCCCGTCGGGTTGGTGCGTGCTAGTAGGGCCAGGTTTCCATCTTCCAGGTGAGCGGCAGGTAGTACTTGGTGTCCTTGCCGAACCACTTGTCGTAGATCTTCACGTATTCGCCGGAGTTCCACAGGTCCACCAGGGTGCGGTTGACCAGGTCGCGGAACTTGGAATCGTTTTCGGCCAGGCCCAGGCCGTAGGGTTCGGGCGAGATGTAGTCGCCCACGATTTCCCACTTTTCGGGCTCGGGATCGGAGTTGCGCAGGCCGAGCAGGATGGTGGAGTCGGTGGTGACGGCTTCGGCCTTGCCCTGCTTGAGGGCCAGGAACGCCTGCGGGTACTCGTCGAAGGAGACCACGGTGGCGTCGGGCTGGGCGGCCTTGATGTTCTTTTCGGAGGTGGACCCCTTGGCGGTGGCCACCTTCTTGCCCTTCAGGTCCGCCGCGCTCTTCACGGCGCCGCCCTTCTTCACCAGCAGCTTCTGGCCGTCCATGAAGTAGGTGATGGAGAAGTCGATGACGTCGTCACGCTCGAACTTGTGGGTCATGGTGGCGGCCACCATGTCCACGGAGCCCTGGGTCAGCATGGGGATGCGGGTGGCGCTGGTGACGGTCTTCAGTTCCAGCTTCACGCCCAGTTTGTCGGCAACGGCCTTGCAGATGTCGATGTCGAAGCCGACGACCTGCTTGGTCTGCTCGTCGATATACCCGAAGGGCACGGTAGAGTCCTTGACGCCGCAGACGAGCGCGCCGCGGGCCTTGATGTCCTCGATCTTGCCCGCGTGGGCCATGGTGCCGGTAAGCACCACGCACAGGGCCACGGCCAGTAGCACAAGACGCTTCATGAGAGTTCTCCCTGCTGATGCAGTTCGGGGGGCCGCAGGCCCCCGGGATGGGCGTTCGTCCGTCGTCCGAACCCGGCGTGCCGCCACGCGGCGGCCGGGGGTATCGCGTGTCGTGCCCGAGGCGCAGGCGCGCCGCCCGGCT
>NZ_VRYY01000473.1 GCF_015731765.1 Nitratidesulfovibrio oxamicus | reverse complement strand
CGCCGCCGGACTGCTGGGAGACGGCGGTACGCTGGGCGGGCTGGGGCTGCTGCCCACGCGGGCGGACCACCCGCGCCGGAGGCGCGGCCTGCCTGATCTGCCAGACATGCCGGACATGCCGGACATGCCGGACATGCCTGATCTGCCGGACATGCCGGACATGCCACCCTGTGCCGGGCGGCGGCGCTGCGATTGAGGGCGCCCTGCCGTGGGAATGCCCAACGCGCCTGCTGATCGAACTGCATGGAAAACAGAAGGACGCCGCCCCGTCACGGGCGGCGTCCCTTCTCGTTTCCGGGTGGCTCCTTGCGCGCCGGATCATTTTTCCGGGCCCCAGACCTGCTCCAGCCGCTTGTCGCGTCCGCAGCCGGTCCGGTAGTAGGCATAGCGGATGGGATTCTTGCGGTAGTAGTCCTGATGGTATTCTTCGGCGGGCCAGAAGGTGGATGCGTCCTCTATGCCGGTGGCCACCGGCTTGCCCAGACGCGCCTCGATGGCCTTCTTGCTGGCCTCGGCGGCGTGGTGCTGCGCCGCGTTGGCCACGAAGATGGCCGAGCGGTACTGGCTGCCCCGGTCGCAGAACTGGCCGCCCGCGTCCAGCGGGTCCACGTTGCGCCAGAAAACGTCCAACAGGGCTTCGTAGCTGACCTTTGCGGGGTCGTAGGTCACCCGCAGGGCTTCGGCGTGGCCGGTAAGGCCGGAGGACACCTGCTTGTAGGTGGGCGCATCCACGTTGCCGCCGGTGTAGCCGGAGGTGGTATCCAGCACGCCGTCCAACTGGTCGAAGGGTTTTTCCATGCACCAGAAGCAGCCCCCGGCGAATATGGCGGTGGCCGTGGTGGCGGTCTGGCGGGGGGCTGCGGCTGCATCGCCATGTGCGGCGCGGGCCGTGGCGGGCAGCAGCAGGGCGGCCAGCAGCAGGGCGGAAAGAGGCAACAGATGCGCCAGCGCGTTCAGCGCCGACGTTGCGGTCTCGATGAAAGGGGACTGAAGCAGGGTGGACATGATGCGCACTCCCGTGCCGGAGGTGGCGCGCCGGAAGTGGCGCGCCCCTTCGGGCATCATGTCAGATATAGCACGCCCGCGCCGGGAGTACAGGGGGCGATGTGTTTGCGGGACAGGGGGAGGCGGAAGGCGGCGCCGGTTGCGGGCGGCGGTGCCGGTTGCGGAAGGTGGCGCCGGTTGCGGGCGGCGGGTGCTCATGGCGGAAGCGGCGGCTGGCTACCCTCCGGCCCACATGTCCGCCAGCCGCTGGCGGTGGTGCAGCAGGATGTCGCAGTAGTCCAGTTCCATGCCCAGCATGTCCCGGTCGCCCCTGCGCAGCCATTCCGACAGCCAGCCGAAGCGGGATGCCAGCACCATCAGCGGCAGATGGCGCAGTGTCTCGCCCCCCATTCCGGCAAGGCCGCACGGGGGCACGCCTTCACGCAAGGTGGCGGTGAACCCGGCGGCAAAGCCGCGCCCCAGGCCGGAAGGATGCTCGAAGCCCACGCAACCGATGCAGTTGGCGGCGTCGTACAGCGCGGGTTGCGCCCCGGCGAATTCCCAGTCGATGACGCCGCGCAGCGCGGCCAGCGGTCCGGAGACCGTTGCCCCGGCGACATCCCCCGATGCGTCGCCGCCATCGCCGCAGGGCGTCCAGATCAGGTTCAGGGGATGGGCATCGCCATGGGCCAGCACCACCGGCTGGGCAGCCAGCACGTCGGGCAGGGCCTCCAGCGCATCGCGCACCGGAAGCAGGCGGCGGGCGGCTTCCGGCAGGCGGCGGGCCACGGTCTCGTGCAGCCCGGCGATGAACGCGGGCAG
>NZ_VRYY01000472.1 GCF_015731765.1 Nitratidesulfovibrio oxamicus | reverse complement strand
CTGTGGGCCTGCCGATGCGGGCGGCAAGCTGGGCATAGCCCAGCGTCGCGCCGGGGGGCAATTCGCGCAGGGCGCTCCAAACCGCATGCTGAAAGGCGGTGCCGCGCACGTCCAGCGGCAGGGCGGGGTGCGCGCCGCCGTGCTCGACAAAGGCCACCACCGTGCCCAGCCACTGGCGCACCGCATCGCTGGGGGGGTGCAGTTCGGCGCGGGGAAAGCGGCGTTGCAGGCCGGAAAGCAGTACCTCGCGGTCGTCGCCGATGTCGATGGCGCACACCCCGTCCTCCGTGGCGGCCATGACCAGCCAGCCCAGCGACGTTTGTGCGGCGGCCACGGCCAGTTGCTGGCCGGGCGCTCCCTTGCGGTAGCGGGCCGGGGTCATGCCCAGCATGCCGTGTGCATCCTCGTAGACCCGGCTCGGCGAACCGAATCCTGCCTCGTAGATGGCCTCGGCCACGGGCACGCCCCGCTCCAGCGCGCCGCGCAGGCGCTGTTCGCGGCAAGCCTGCTGGTAGGCGCGCGGCGAAACTCCCACCAGCCGGGTGAATACCCGCTGGAAGTGGCCGGGACTCAGGCCTGCGGCCTTGGCCAGTTCCGCCAGGGGCACCGGTTCGGCACGCTCGCGCAGGGTGGCGCAGGCGGCGCGAACCAGCGCCAGGCGGGGGGCTTCGGGCCAAAGGACCATGCCCGTCGCGACGGGCGCACCAGTCGCGCCCGATGTCCCGGTCGGTCCTGATGTGGCAGCCGTGCCGGATGCGGCAGAGACCGGATCGGCGGCGGTATGACAGGTGGTCGTGTCCATGACGGCAACATAGGCCCGCCGCGTGCGCTTTTCCATCCGAATCTTGCGCTGACCCCCGCAGGGAAAAATTTTCTACGCCCCGCCGCCCCGTCCCCGTCGTGTCCCTGCCCGCAATCAGCGCCCGGCTTGCCTCCGCCGGTCTCGCCCGCCAAGCCGCCGCGCGCAGCCCCAAAACATGCCGGGGGCCACATGGACGGAACAACCCCTTGCGCGTATGCTGGGGCATGGGGTTCTGCCGCGCGCGCCGCTGGGGGCGCCTGCGGCAACTCTCCGGGCGTTTCCGGGGTGGAACGTTCCGGGATGCCGCGTGGGTGCGGTTCCGGGGGATTATGCTTCTGGGATGTTGCCGCTGGCGGGCGCAACCTGCGTCCCGGCACGGCCTTGCGGATCGGTCCTGACCAGTCCGCAACGGCCCGCGCCGGAACGCCGCCATGGGGACTGTCGCAAGGCGGTCCGGGAGGTACCATGGAAGACGAGGCTGGATACCTGGCAATGCTGGAACGGCAGATGGACGAGGCCATGGCGCGCCTGGCCGACACCTGCCGCGACGAACCGGGCTGCGCAGCCCCGGAAGGCAGCGGCGCGAAAAAGGCCGCACGCGCCGCCTGCGAACAGGCAGAAGAAGCCGCCCGCTCCACCTACGAACAGGAATGGGCCAAGGTGTGGGGCGTGGTGCGCCAACGCAGGCACAAGGGCGGGCGCTGACCGGGGCCGCCCTTTCCGGCGCGGTCACGCGGACGGGGCCTTGCGTCGCGCATGCACCCGCCGGGCCGTGCATTTCCCGCCCGGCTACTCCCGCAACGACAGCCTATCAAGGCTGACCGTCGCCAGGTCCACCACGGCCATCCGGCCATGGGGACCGCCCAGGCGCGGGGGCTGGCCCAATACCAGCCGCACCGCCTCGGACAGCACCAGCCCCGCCGCCACCAGCAGGGCCGGTGGCTGGCAGCCCAGCACGTCTTCCGCCGGGGTTGCCGCTGGCTGCCCGTGGGGAAAGAACATTCCGGCC
>NZ_VRYY01000471.1 GCF_015731765.1 Nitratidesulfovibrio oxamicus | reverse complement strand
CCGCCGCGCATCGCGGGGGTGGTGCTGACGGGCGGCATGGCCCGTAGCGCCCGGCTGACGGAGCGGCTGCGCCAGCGGCTGCAATGGCTGGCCCCGGTGGTGGTGCTGCCCGAGGTGGAAGAGATGCACGCCCTGGCATCGGGCGTGTTGCGGGTGCTGCGCGGCCAGGAGCTGCCCGGCGACTACATCTGAAGGGTACTGCTGCTGCTGCTGCCTGCCCCGACGGGGCGCTTCTGGCCTTGCCGTTGCCGGGCCGCATTGCGTCACCCGGCCCGATGCATTCTGGCCGGTCCGCGGGATGGCCGTTATTCGGCATGCGCGGCGACCCCGCGCAAATTCCCGTGCTTGACGCCGCCTGTGGGAACGTGTCTATGATGTGCCGCGCAACGCGCGTTCCGCACCTTTCGCTCCCTTTGCGGCGGACGCACCCAGAAAAGAGGCACGCATGGCATCCTCCAAGGACCTGATTCTCGAAAACGCCCGCACCCTGTTTGCCGCCAACGGCTTCAAGGGCACCACCATCGCGCAGATCGCCAAGACGTCCAACGTGACGGACGCGGCCATCTACCGGCACTATCGTTCCAAGCAGCAAGTGTTCGACGTCATCGTCGATACCTATCTGGAAGAGTACCGGAAGCTGATGGCGACCATCAAGGAACGGCAGAAGAGCGGCTACTGCCTGCTGGAAACGCTGATCCTCGACCATTGCGGATTCATCGACAAGCGCCTGACCGACACCCGGGTGCTGCTGAACACCTATACCACCATTCCCAGCGCCCGTGCGGTAATGGACGCGATGTCCACCAGCCTGTTCCAGACCGTGGAGGCCTGCCTGATCCGGGGCATCCGCGACGGCACGGTGCGCGACGACATCGACGTGCCTGATACGGCGCGCATCGTCGGCATCCTGCTGCTGGGGCTGAACCGCCACCGCATCTTCTGGCCGGAAACGCCCGACCTCGCGCGCGGGGTGGTAGCCTTCTGCCAGCGCAGCATCAAGAGCTGACCGGTCAGTTTGCGGCCTGGCATGGGGATGCGGCCTGGCCGCGCCGGGCATGCCGCGTTGACGCCTCTCCCCCGTACCCTTCGATTTTTGCCTTGGGCAAACGAAACGGCCCGTCCTGAAGGACGGGCCGTCGTCATTTGCGGGGTGGGGCGACCGGGCTGTTTTCCGCGCGTCCGGCACCAGCGGATCCGGCACCAGCGGATCCGGCGTCGGTGACGAAGGCGGTCCGGTGAACGAAAGGGCCGCAGGTATGCCGTGCCTACCTGCCGTCGTCCAGCCGCATGTCCGCCGGGGCCGTGGCCCGCACCGTGTGCCGGATGACGGCGGTGGTGCGCGGCGCCACGTCCAGGTTCCACACCAGATGGTGGTTTTCCGTGGCGGGCCTGGGGTCCGATTCCACGCTGAGGTTGATGGCCGTGTCGCGCGGCTGGGGTTGCGCGTCTTCAACGCGCACGGACGCCGGCGTGGCGCGCCGGTTGGCCACCTTGATGGTCCAGGCCCAGGTGCGGGTCTGCTGCTTGTTCACCAGCCCTTCGCGCCCGCTCTTGCGTTCGTCCAGGTGCATGGTGGCGGACACCATGGGGTCGCTGCCGAAAAAGATGTCGGCCTTGTCCTCGGCCAGGCTGAAGGTGGCGCTGCCCACGCTGGCCCCGTCGGCCACGTACAGCGCCTCGCCCGTGGGATAGTGGCGCGGTTCGGGCAGCGTGACGGAGGCGGTAAGGAAGGCGCGCGGGTCTGCCGCAGGGCGCACGGTGTGCCGGAAGGCGGCGGGCCATGTTTCGCCGCGCAGGGCCACGCGGGCGCT
>NZ_VRYY01000470.1 GCF_015731765.1 Nitratidesulfovibrio oxamicus | reverse complement strand
GGCGGCGAGGCCGGGCGGAATGGGCGTTATCGGGGGCGGAAACGGCTGCGGCATGCGCAACGCCCCGCCACGGGGCGGGGCGCGGTCGCCTTCCGGGCTGCGACAGCGTGAATGCTAGCACAGCCCGCAAGGGCGGGCAATTTCCATTTGAACCGGCATCCGGATTGGCGTAGCCTGCGGGGCACGGCGCGGCCACCGCACGCGCGCGGACGCCTCGGCGTTCCGGCTGCCGCCCACACCACCCCGCATGAAGGAGCGATGACCCCATGGAGCGCATGCTGCAAAAGCTGGCACAGCAACTGAACGCCTACGACGAGGCGTCGCTGATGTCGCTGTGGGACCGCTACGCCGCCGTGGTGGACCGTTTCGAGCCCACCAAGCGGTGGGAAGAGGCGGCGCTGGTGCTCAGCCTGATCCAGGCGGTGCGCTGGAAGAACCAGCTCTTCAACCACCACTGGGCCGCGGCGGCCCGGCCTGAGGGCGAACCCCTGGGGGTGCCCCCGCGCATGGCCTTCAATCTCGAACCCGTGGCCGAAAGGGACGATCCCGCCCTAGACGGCGGGCCAGCGGACGGGGACGGCGTCCAGAAGCGGCGCAAGGTGCTCAGCTTCCGGCCGCGAGAGGGCGACTAGCCCGTTGAGTATGTAATAGTAGTAGCGCACGCTTTCCACGAATGCCACGGCCTCGTAGCCACGACAGTACCCGTACCGGGTGCGGGAGTGGTAGCGGGGCCGCGCCAGTTTGGGAAAGGTGTCCTTCAGTTCGCGCCAGGTGCGACCGGAGCCGCCAAGGCTCTGGTCCAGCCGGATGGCGTCGCGCAGGTGGCCCGGCCCCTGGTTGAAGGCGGCCAGGGTGAAGAACCAGCGGTCCCACGGTTGCAGGTCCAGGTCTTCCAGGCTGTCCCACAGCATGCGCAGGTAGCGCGCCCCGCCCCGGATGGACTGGCTGGGGTTCATGCGGTTGACCTTCAGCAGCAGGGCCGTGTTCTGGGTAAGCTGCATGATGCCGCGCACCCCGGTCTTGCTGCGGGCAGAGGCATTGAAACGCGATTCCTGAAAGATCACGGCGGACAGCAGCAGCGGGTCGATGTTGCTCTGGGCGGCGGCGCGGCTGATGGCAGGGGCGTGGGTGGGCAGCTTTTCGGCCACCACGGCCATCAGCTCCATCAGGTCGAAGATGTCCGGATGGCCGGCGATCCCCGAGTAGTCGCCGTCTTCGGACACCCCCAGCGATTCGGGGAGAAAACCGAAGTACCGTTCGGTCAGGTCGTCCAGCAGGGTGTCCGCCGGTGCGGTGCGATCGCGCCAGAATTCGGCCAGCCGGAGGGCAAGGAGGCCGTCGTCGCCGCGCCAGTACCAGTGGTAGGACAGGGCCTTGTCCGTGGCCCGGCCCGGCGTGGGTTCGGTCATGAAGGGCTGCCACAGCCGCCACGAATCGTCGTCCACCATGGCGTGGAGGGGGGCGTCGGTGGCGGGCGCCGTGCCCGCGAAGGCCTCGCCGGACAGAAGGAACGGGCCGCCGGAGGGCGGCAGCAACTCCGGCATGACCGGGCCGGTGGACGTTTCCCACGTGGCCAGCAACAGGGCCGAGCGCAGTCCGTCGGCGGGCTGGCCGTCCCGTGCGGGGCCGGAGGCGTCGGTATCATGCAGCGCCGCGTTCACGGGAACGGGCAGGTCCGGCACTGGCCAGCGCACCAGCACCGGACGGGCGTGGTCGTAGGCCGGTCCCGTCACCAGGTCGGTGAGCGGGGTGGGGGCCGCGCCGGGGGCCAGCCGGGTCAGCAGCGCGGCCAGCGAGAGATCGGAAGAGCAC
>NZ_VRYY01000469.1 GCF_015731765.1 Nitratidesulfovibrio oxamicus | reverse complement strand
CGCGCCGCAGCCGCGACGGGCCGAAGCGTTCCGCCCAGCCGGGCGGCACCGCCTGCCAGCGGAAGGTGCCGGAAGCCAGCGACGCCAGCAGCGCCCCCACGAATATCCCGGCCACGAACATCCACTGCCAGTCC
Source organism: Nitratidesulfovibrio oxamicus (assembly GCF_015731765.1). Taxonomy (GTDB): domain Bacteria; phylum Desulfobacterota; class Desulfovibrionia; order Desulfovibrionales; family Desulfovibrionaceae; genus Cupidesulfovibrio; species Cupidesulfovibrio oxamicus. The sequence goes on along the minus strand of NZ_VRYY01000469.1, from coordinate 1,679 downwards.
ACCTTGGGCGTTTCCTTCACGAAGTAGTCCAGCGCGGCCATGTGCTCCGGCGCAAGCACCCGCTCCACGAAGCCCGCCGAACGGACGAAGGTGGTGGATGCGCCAAAGTACTTGCCCGTCACCCACACCGAGGCCACCACCAGAAGGCCGCTCAGCGCGCCGCCCACATAGGGGCTCCACGGCTTGCCGCCCGGATTTTCCGTATTTTGTGCGTTCATGACGCCTCCCTGAGGTTTGGCGCATGGTACACCACGGGTGAGTATGTGACAACTGACGTGGTCGCTTTTCAGGGTGCGTGGCTGCCGGACGGCTCGCGTCTGCAGGGGGGGATGGAGCGGCGGCGATGCAACCGGAGGGACGTGCCCTACTCCGCTGCCTCGCCGTGCAGGAAGGCGCCAGCCAGCGCGGCCATGGCGTCGAGGTCGTCGGGTCTGATCCAGTGGATGCGCTTGTCGGCCCGGAACCACGTCAGCTGCCGCTTGGCATAGGCGCGGGTATTGCGCAGCCACAGCAGCCGGGCCTCGGCCCAGGGCAATTCGCCGGTGAGGTGGCGGTACAGTTCGGCGCAGCCGATGCCCGACCAGCCGGGGGCGGCGGGGTCGTCGCACACGGTGCGCGCCGCACGGGCTTCGTCCAGCGCGCCTGCTTCCAGCATCATGTCGATGCGGCGGTCGAGCCGGGGCGTCAGTTCGTCAAGGCTCATGTCCGTGCCGATGCGCAGCGCCGCGTAGCGCGGTGGCGGCACGGGCCGGGCGTGCCACCACGACAGGGTGTGCCCGGTGCCCTCGTGCACTTCCAGCGCACGCACGGCGCGCTGCCGGTCATTGGGGTGGATGCGCGCGGCATAGTCCGGGTCGATGGAGGCCAGCCGGGCATGCAGCGCAGGCGCGCCCAGCGCATCGCATTCGCGCTCCAGCCGCACGCCGATGGCCGGATCCACGCGGGGGATGTCGGCAATGCCATCCAGCAGGGTCTTCAGGTACAGGCCGGTACCGCCCACCAGCAGGGGCTGCAGCCCGTCACCATGCAGCGCGACGATGGCCGCCTCGGCCTTGTCGGTCCACACGCCCGCGCTGATCTTTTCCGTGCCGGACAGAAAACCGTACAGCAGGTGCGGGCATACCGCGCGTTCCTCAGGCGAGGGCTGGGCCGTGATGATGGGAAAATCGCGGTAGACCTGCCGCGAATCGGCATTGACCACCCCGCCCCCGAAGGTGCGTGCCAGATGCAGCGCCGCCGCCGTCTTGCCCGCCCCCGTTGGGCCGACCAGACAGATCACGCGGATGGGGGGGGCAGTGGCTATCACGAACAAACTCCTGCGGAGAAGAGATTCCGGGGAGGGGACCTTTTGCGGCAGCCGTTCGGTGAGCTTGCGAACCTTACGGATGGCGACCACAAGGCGTAAAAGGTCTCCCCCCCGGACCCCTCCCCCAAAAACTTTTCAATAGACGGTTATCGCGCCACCAGTGCGTGCGCGCCTACCGGGGCGTGGGCTCTATCCGTCAAAACGTCGGTGCCATGGGCGGCGTCCCCCCGCCATACCCCTCGTCGTCGGGGTCGAGGCCGCCGTTGCGGAGCGCGTCGTCACCTTCGGCGCTCAGGCCCGCGCCCATGGAGCGCGGCAGAAAGCCCCCGTTGCCAAGGCCCGCGCCAAAGGCCGACCCGGCGGAGCCAGCCCC
>NZ_VRYY01000468.1 GCF_015731765.1 Nitratidesulfovibrio oxamicus | reverse complement strand
CGCGCCCGCAGCGCGGGCACCGCGCCCGCCACCAGCCCCACCACCGCAGCAGCGGCGCCTTGCAGGGCCAGCGTTTCGCCGGACAGCAGGAACACGGGAAAATAGTCGCCCAGCACATGGGCGATGACCCGCGTGACCGGCACGGACAACACGCACCCCGCCGCGCCGCCCAGCAGTGACAGGGCCAGCGCCTCGCCCGTCACCAACAGGGCCACGTACCCCCCGCCGAAGCCCAGCGCCTTCAGGGTGGCGAATTCGCCCATGCGTTCGCGGGCGGACATGGCCATGGTATTGGCCGCCACCGCCATGATGATCACGATGACGATGCCCGACACCAGCCGGATGGCCATGATGATGGCCTCGCTCATGGAGATGAACCCCATCTGGAAGGCCTGTTCCGTCTCGGTCAGGGTTTCCGCCAGCGAATTGCGGAACCGCGCGTCGATGTCGCCCGCCACGCGGGCCGCATTCTCGGCCCGATCCACCCCGACCATGTAGAAGCCCACGTGGTCGGCGCGGGTGGGCTGGTCCACCTTCATCCGCTCGTTCAGGTAGTCCCAGTGGAAAAAGGCCTGCGTCTCGTCGGTGTTGGGGTAGCGCCCGGTGTAGATGGCCCGCACCACCACGTTCCAGTCGCCGGGGTAGATGGTGCCTTTCAGCGGCACGGTGTCGCCCGGCTTCCAGCCAAAGCGCCGGGCCAGCTTTGCTCCCACGGCCATGCCCTTGCGGTCGCGCATCAGGGCGGCCTTCTGGTCGTCGGCAATGACGTATTCCGGATACAGGTCGAGGTAGCTGCGCATGTCCACGGTGAAGTTGGCGAAGAAGTTCTTCTCGTCCACGTAGTACGCGCCAAACCAGTTGCCCCACGAAAGGTGCCTCACCCCTTCCACCGCGCGAATCTTGCCCGCATAGGCAACGGGCAGCGGAAACACCAGCGAGATGGCGTTGCGGGTAACCAGCCGGTTGGCGGCGGATGCGGAAACCCCGACGTACCAGGCCTCTACCGTGGTGCGCAGCAGGCCGAAGGCCATGATGGAGATGGCAATGCCCAGCACCGTCAGCGCGTTGCGCAGCGGGTGCCGGGCCAGATTGCGCAGCACGAAGTTAAGCGTGAGCATCGGCCAGTTCGCCCTTTTCCAGCAGCAGCAGGCGGCCCGCCCGTTCCGCCGCGCGCGGGTCGTGGGTGACCATGATGATGGTCTTGCCCATGGTGCGGTTCAACCCGTCCATGAGGTCCAGGATTTCCCCGGCGGACACGCGGTCCAGGTCGCCGGTGGGTTCGTCGGCCACCAGGATGTCCGGGTCGGCCACCAGGGCGCGGGCAATGGCGGTGCGCTGCTGCTGCCCGCCGGAAAGCTGGCGGGGGTAGTGGTCCATGCGGTCGGACAGGCCCACCATGGTCAGCGCGGTGCGCGCCCGTTCCCGCCGTTCGCGCCCGGACAGGGGCGTGAGCAAGAGCGGCAGTTCCACGTTTTCCAGCGCGTTCAGCACCGGGATGAGGTTGTAGAACTGGAAGATGAACCCCACGCTGCGGCTGCGCCAGCGGGCCAGGTCCGCGTCGTCCAGGGTGGTGATGTCCGTTTCGCCCACGTGGATGGACCCAGCATCCACGCGGTCGATGCCCGCGATGAGGTTGAGCAGCGTGGACTTGCCGGAGCCGGACGGTCCCATGAGCGCCAGGAACTCGCCGGGGGCCACCGTCATGTTCACGCTGGTCAGCACCGGCACCACCTGCGCGCCGCGCCTGTAGGCCTTGGAGACGCCTTCGATGCGGATGGGCGGACTGGCCGTACGCGGGGGCGCGGGAGCAGGCGCGGCGCCGGGGGCACCATCCGCGCCGGGCG
>NZ_VRYY01000467.1 GCF_015731765.1 Nitratidesulfovibrio oxamicus | reverse complement strand
ACACAGGGACGCCATAGACAAAGAGTTCCAACGCCTTGAGCTTTTTGGCTTCGGGAAGGCGGCTAAGTTCCCAGGCGGTTTTCCACGAGTACTTGCTACCGCACCGACGGCATTTGAAACGGCCATCAGCGAGACGCCAAGCTCGGGTGTATGTGCACTTCGGGCATTCTCTCATGTCCAGACCTGCCTATCACAGGTCCGGTTTGGTTAGGTATTACCTTCTGAAATCAACATCCGAGAAAAGCAAAGCCTCTAGACCATCATACCAACCCCTGACAGGCTACAATCATTTTCAAAAACAATAAATTAAGCAGACACAAAGTCAGAAAAATTGCTGTATGCTTTTGCATCGACATTGATCTGTAGTAGTTCAGACTTGACCTGACATTCTGCTCCGTTCTGATGGTGCCGTTTGGCAGGTTAGTTGAGTTGTCCGACCTTCTCTTCCCAGAGCTTTTTCCCATCAAGGAATGTTTGCATGGGCGTTCTGCCGAAGCACATTTTTCCTTGATGCGTCCTCTTGCTATTGTAGTGCTCCATCCAGGCGTCGAGGTCAGCCTGCAACTCTTCCAGAGAGTGATGCAGCTTGCGCCGGAAGGCAACCTGGTAGAACTCTTGCAGGATGGTCTTGTGGAAGCGTTCGCAGATGCCGCTTGTCTGCGGGTGCCGTGTTTTAGTTATGGTGTATGCGATGCCGTTTACGCCCAGATAGAGCTGGTAATCATGTGTTTCCAGCTTGCCGCAGTATTCCGCGCCCCTGTCCGTCAGGATGCGGAGGATGCCCATTTCCCGTGAGGCAAAGAAGGGCGGAACCCGGTCGTTCAGCAGGTCGGTCCCGGTGATGGGCGTCCTGGTGGTGCACAGCTTGGCCGCCGCCCACTTGGAGTATGTATCCGCGAAGGTTTGCTGGTAAATGCGACCAACGCCCTTGATGGTGCCCACGCAAAAGGTGTCCTGGCTGCCGAGATAGCCCGGGTGGTGGCTTTCTATCTCGCCGCAGGCTTCGCCATCCTGTTTCTTGCTCTCCAGAGCCTGTACCTGCACCTCAGTCACCCCGAGGCCTTCCCCGGAGGATTTCTTCTCCATGGCGCGCAGGCGCTGTTTCATGGAGGACAAGCCGTGGCGCAGCCTGTTCAGCACCCCCCGACGGCGAGACGAAGACGCCGCTCTTGCGCAGTTCGTTGCTGCGCCCGGACTTGTCCGTGGGCCGGAAACTCGATGGCGAACTCGATGACCGCCTGCTCCGTGGCTTCCTCGACCCGGTCCTTCAGGTTCGGTTTCTTGCGAGTGACCTCGAACAGCGCCTCCACGCCGACAGCATCCCGTGCCGCCCGGTACCGGTAAAAGCTATCCCTCTAAAACCCCATCATGCGGCACGCCTTGGAGATGTTGCCAAGGTTCGCCGCGAGGTTGAGAAGTCCGGTCTTGTGACGGATGACGTTTTGATTGAAACTTTCCATGAGGGAACTCCGTGGGCATGGTGCCCGGTTGATGGTGCGTTTGCACTTCCATCAAAACGGAGTTCCCTCCTTCGTTCAAGGGGGGGGGCAGATCAAGTCGGGACTACCTCACATAAGGCAATATAAGCATCCCCCCCAGCATATCTCGCAATCTCGCTTAATTTCTTTGGTAATACCTAACCAAACCGGACCTGTGATAGGCAGGTCTGGACATGAGAGAATGCCCGAAGTGCACATACACCCGAGCTTGGCGTCTCGCTGATGGCCGTTTCAAATGCCGTCGGTGCGGTAGCAAGTACTCGTGGAAAACCGCCTGGGAACTTAGCCGCCTTCCCGAAGCCAAAAAGCTCAAGGCGTTGGAACTCTTTGTCTATGGCGTCCCTGTGT
>NZ_VRYY01000466.1 GCF_015731765.1 Nitratidesulfovibrio oxamicus | reverse complement strand
TTCCCGCGCCGGAACGCCTGTGGCGGGCCGTGCGGTTGCACCGGCTGCGGCTGGTACGGCTGCCCTCCACGCCGCACCGCATCGCGCTGGGCGTGGGCCTTGGCATGCTCATCGGGTCCGTTCCGCTGATACCCTCGCAGATGCTGCTGGCGGGCGTGGTGGCATGGCTGCTGCGGGCCAGTCCCGCGGCGGCGGTCATCGCCACGCTGTATTCCAACCCGGTGACCTTCGGCCCGTTGTACGCCATCTTTTTCGCCATCGGCTCGTTTCTGCTGCCGAACATGCATGTGGCCTTGCCGGAAGACGTGGCCAACCTCACTTCACTGCTGGCCATGGGCTGGGACGTGTATCTGGTGCTGTGCGCGGGTGGGGTGGTGTTCGGTGCTGTGGCCGGGGTGCTGGCCTACGTGGCGGCCTATCGCATGGTGGCCGCGTATCAGCAGCGTCGGGTGCGCTGGCGCACCGGGGCCAGCAACGCCCCGCCGGTGGTGGCAGGCTGCGCGCCGTCCGGAGAGGGCGACGGTTGCGAACAGGATGGCGCAATGAATGGCGGCAAGGTGGCGGACGACGGTAAAGGTGGGCGTGACGGGCGCTGACATCCCGGCGGTTGAGGGCCAGCGGGGCGTCACGGGATGATGGCAACGCAGCAGCCAGGCAGCGTGCGGTCAGCGCGGGGCAGACGCTGGAGGGCGCCTGACGGACCACGGACGGCGCCTGACGGACCACGGGCGACCACGGACGACCACAGGCGGGAGGCTGTTTGGCGCTGCCAGGCGGAAGTGGGGAGGCTCAGGAATCGAGGCGGTACGCGGTGCGTGCCGCCTCTTGCAGTTCCGGGGGAAGCAGATGCAGCCATGGCGGCGCACAGGCCGCGCGAAAGTCCGGCAGTTCGATGCGGGCGTGGTGCAGGAACAGCGTGGCGGGGGCGAGAGGGGGTGCAGAGTGCGGCGCGTCAGGTGGCATGTGGGGTGGCATGTGGGCGGTGGCGCTGGTGTCGTCCGGGGTGCCGTAACGCGTATCGCCCACGATGGGGTGTCCCAGCGCGGCAAGGTGGGCGCGGATCTGGTGGCGCGCGCCCTTGCGGATGACGCAGCGTACCAGTGTGCACGGGGGGGGCGGGGCGGCAGGCAGGGCCGAGCCGTGCAGGGCAAGACCGTCCGCATCCGGCGTCCCCTGCGCGTTATCCTCGACATGCATGACGCCCAGCGGCGTGACCATGGTATGGCGCAGCGGATCGGGGGTGTCCTGCGGCAGGACGCGGGTGGTGGCCCGGTTGGCCGTGTCCAGCCCGCGGCGCATCGACACCGGGCGGGCCAGCACGCCGTGCACCAGCGCGAGGTAGGTCTTGGTCGCCTGGCCTGAATTTTCGGCTGTGTGAAAGCGGTCGGCGGCCTGCGGGGTGCGTGCGGCCAGCAGGATGCCGGAGGTGGGGCCGTCCAGCCGGTTGAGCAGGCGCGGAAAGCCCGTGGTGTCGTTAGCAACCGGCAATGGCCGGGAAGCTTCGGGGGGGACCGACGCAGCCTGTCCGGCCAGAGCGGCCATATCCGTGCGGCAGGGCTGTCCTGACTGTCCGAGCAGTGCGGGCAACAGCGCCTCCACGCAGGGGGCGGCGCTGCCCGCTATGGCGGCGGAATGCAGCCCGCCGGGTTTGTACAGGGCCACCAGCCCGTCCGCTTCCGTCAGCACGCGCGGCGCATCGGCGGCACTTCCGGCGCCACTCCGGGCAGCGTCCGGCAAGGCATCCGACGCGATGGCTTGTGAGGTAGGCGGCTCCCCCTGCGGCCCGGCATCCAGCGTAGTGCCCGGCGTCTTGCCGCGCGTCGCGTCCAGCGGGCGCAATTCCACCCGCTGTC
>NZ_VRYY01000465.1 GCF_015731765.1 Nitratidesulfovibrio oxamicus | reverse complement strand
CGCACCCAGTCGTCGCCCGCATCGCGCAGCGAACGGGCCGTGGCTATGCCCGCGCCGCGCAGCATGCCCGCCAGCCGCCGCCCCACGCCCCACACCGCATCCACCGGCAGCGAACCCAGCAGGTCATCCACGCTCATGCCAAGCACCTCGCGGCTGCGGGCCAGGTCGAACACGCCTTCACATCGCGGGGTGCGCTTGGCCACCCGCCCGGCGATCTTGGCCAGGGTGCGCGTGGGGGCAATGCCCACGGAAATGGGAATGCCCGTCCAGCGGGTCACCCGCTCGCGCAGGGCGCGGCCCACCGCGACGGGATCGGCGGCCAGCGGCCCGCGCAGGGGCAGGAAGGCCTCGTCGATGGAGTACACCTCCACCTCGGGCACAAGGGTGCCCAGGGTGCGCATGACCCGGCTGGAAAGGTCGCCGTACAGGGCATAGTTGGAGGAAAAGACATGCACACCCAGCCGGGCCAGTTCGCGCCGCACCTTGAAGGCCGGGGCGCCCATCTCCACGCCCAGGGCCTTGGCCTCGTCCGAGCGCGAGATGATGCACCCGTCGTTGTTGGACAGCACCACGATGGGCTTGCCGCGCAGGTCGGGCCGGAACAGCCGCTCGCACGAGGCGTAGAAGTTGTTGCAGTCCACCAGCGCCCACGACTGGACGACCGGCCCCGGGGGGCCGGAAGACGGCGCGGCGGCGGGCGGAACCTGCCGGGAAGGAAGATGCGCGGGGACTGGCATGGCGGATTGCCGTGGGGCCTGTGACGGGCGGGAACAGGCCGCGCCGTTGTTGCGGGATGGTTTGAAGGCGCGGCCTCGACGGTAGCCGCGCATCGGAAACCTTGCGGACAGTGCCGGGTCGAAGTGCCGCAGACGAGGAAACGGGACATCACGCGGCAACGCCCCCACCCCCGGAGCAGTCGGGCGCGGCCCCGCACGACAGGCGAATCCCTCCGACAGGAGCCCGCTCCGGCGTGGGGTGCCATGCACACGGGAAGAGGATACGGACAGCGGCTGCGCGAGGCAGCGCGCCCCTACAGGGCGTGCACCACGTAGGTCACCACGCCCCAGACGTGCACGTCGTCCCGCCCGGTGACGTCCAGCGGCTCGTAATCCGGATTTTCCGGCAACAACGCCACCCGGCCCGCGCGCAGATGCAGGCGCTTGACGGTAAGTTCCCCGTCCACGGCCACGATGGCCACCTTGTTGTGCACCGGCTCCACCGCCCGGTCCACCACCAGCAGGTCACCGTCGTGGATGCCCGCGCCGATCATGGACTGGCCCTGTGCCCGCAGGAAGAAGGTGGCCTCGGGATGGCGGATCAGGTGCTCCGCGATGTCCAGCGGCCTGTCCATGTAATCGTCAGCGGGCGAGGGAAAACCCGCCGCCACCCGCGCCAGCAGCAGGGGGCAGGTCACGGGCGCGCGCGGCGCCGCAGTGGCCGGGGAAGCGGTCGTGCCGGAAAAACCGGGGGTACTTTCGGACATGCGACCTCCTGCGCTGAAGCCAGCATCCTGATGACTGGCCGTTTGCGGAACTGCGGTGACCCGGCTACCATAGGCCGCGCACGCGGGTGCGGCAACGTGGCCCCGCACCTCCGGACGGCCATCGTTCCGGACGGCAGGCGGGGATGCTCCGGCTGCTCCGACGGGTGCGTACCCCCGGCCATGGGACATGCCGCCCCAGCAAAACGGGTGTTAAAGAATATCTAGAAAAAATATAACACCCTGTTTTGCGGAATATTCATGCAACACGACACATTATCCCCCACACCGGGCCGCACGGCCTGTTCCGCGTCGGGCACCGGCCCCACAGTCGCCCCGCCCGAGGGCCCCCGCGCGGGCGTGCCGCCCCTGCC
>NZ_VRYY01000475.1 GCF_015731765.1 Nitratidesulfovibrio oxamicus | reverse complement strand
GCGCTGGCACAGGCCCTGGGTCTGCCCGGCTCACCCGATGCGGCCCGGCCCGGCAAGCGTGCGTCGCGCGCCCGGCGCGGCTAGCGAATTCCCGCACGGCCCAGCCCAACTTTCCGCTCCCCACAGCCCGCCAGCACAGGAGACCCCATGCAGCAAGGCGAATTCAAGGAACTGGCCCGCAAGCGCATCCTGGTCACCGGGGGCGCGGGGTTCATCGGCTCGCACCTGTGCCGCCGCCTGCTGGACCGGGGTGCGGAAGTGCTGTGCGTGGACAACTTCTTCACCGGCTCGCGCGACCACGTGCAGGAAATGCAGGACCACCCGCGTTTCGAACTGCTGCGCCACGACATCACCTTTCCGCTCTACGTGGAAGTGGATGAAATCTACAACCTGGCCTGCCCGGCGTCGCCCATCCACTACCAGTTCGACCCGGTGCAGACGACCAAGACCTGCGTGCACGGCTCCATCAACATGCTGGGGCTGGCCAAGCGGGTGAAGGCGCGCATCCTCCAGGCCTCCACCAGCGAGGTCTACGGCGACCCGGAAACCCACCCCCAGACCGAAGACTACTGGGGCCGGGTGAACCCCATCGGCCCGCGCTCGTGCTACGACGAGGGCAAGCGCTGCGCCGAAACCCTGTTCACCGACTACCACCGCCAGCACGGGGTGCCCATCCGCATCGCGCGCATCTTCAACACCTTCGGCCCGCGCATGCACCCCAACGATGGCCGCGTGGTCAGCAACTTCATCCTGCAGGCCCTGCAGGACAAGCCCATCACCATCTACGGCGACGGCAGCCAGACCCGCTCGTTCTGCTACGTGGACGACATGGTGGACGGCCTGACCGCGCTGATGCACGCCCCGGACGACGCGCACCTGCCGGTGAACCTCGGCAACCCGGAGGAGCGCACCATCCTGAACCTGGCCGAGATCATCATCGAGTTCGTCAACTCGCGCTCGACCATCGACTTTCGCCCGCTGCCGCAGGACGACCCGCGCCGCCGCCGCCCGGACATCAGTCAGGCGCGCGAAAAGCTGGGCTGGGAGCCGCGCGTGAGCATGGAAGATGGATTGCGCAAGACGGTGGAGTATTTCGAGGGGCTGCTGCGCTCGCGGCGGGAGGAAGGGGCAGAGGTGTAGCCACAGCCTCCCTTCGTACGGAAACGACAAAACCGCCCTCGACGGGCGGTTTTGTCGTTCGGGACATGCCCTGCGGCGCCACCTCGCAGGCAGCACCCGTTAACGCTTGCGCAGCCAGCAGATGCTGCCGAAGCACCCGGCTCCCACCCCTTGCAGGAAGGATTCCATGGAACGCAACGGCAGGCGCAATTCGGCCACCAGCGAGACATGGTAACTCGGCAGCAGGATGTCGAACCCCTGCGCCCCGTACAGCAGCAGGGTGGCAAGCATGTACTGTTCGCTGTAGTAGCGCTTTTCCCACCCCGGCGGGTAGTCGGCGGGCAGGCAGATGTCATGCACCCCGAACACGCATCCCGCCGGAAGCAAGGGCAGTATGTCCAGAAAAAAGGCCGTCACGTCGGAATTCTGCAAGGCCCTGTGGCTGCAATCCACGAAGACGAGGTCGTCGGCGGTGACGGTGTCGAAGAACGCGGGGTCCATGTCTTCGAGCGGACAGCGGATGACGGTTTCGCAAAGCCCGTCGATTTCCGCGCGGGGGCTGGGGTCGATGGACACGATGCGCGTGGGCGCTCCATGGTCGCGTATGGCCCGGGCCGCGAATTTGGTGGAATTGCCGGATCCCACCTCGATGAACCGCGCGGGGCGGCGTTCCGCCACCAGCGTGTAGATGCTCATGCCGTCCAGCGGCGGCAGCCAGCCGTTGTTCCAGTATGGACTGACGGGGTCCGCCGGAGCCTCGGCGGGTATGCCCCTGAATGCGGGTTCGTGCCGGGCGATGGCCTCCAGAACCGGGGCGTAGTCCGCCCTGCGGGCGTTGAACAGGCTCACCAGCCCCTGATGCAGCGGTTTTCCGTGCCCCCATCTGCTCACGGGCCGTACGGGATAGGGATCGTCCAGTTCGAGCAGCGCGCCCGATTCCCTGCGCGACGCCAGGTGATGCAGCAATGCCATGTATTTGTGATTGTTCACGGTATGCTCGCCGGCTGTTGATATGGAGGGGTGGCACGCCAAGATAGTCCACTTTTCCCTGCAACGCAAAACATCCCCGTTCTTCCGGCTTTCCGCATGCGTTCAGCCTCGCGTGCGCCGGGCACACCTTGTCTGTTCTTCAGCCCGTCCCCCGCCCCCCCCGACAGCCCCCCCCGGGAACAGGCATCTCCTCTTCCCACCCCCCAACCCCATTGTTGCCCCCCGCCGCAAGAGATATTACCTAGTCCTTCGCTGCGTTGCGAAACCCAACGCCCCTTGCGACACCTTCGCGGCACCGCGCCGCAACACATACGGGCATTTCCCCGAAAGGAACCTTCATGGACAAACTCGACTTCGATACCACCAGTTGCTGGGAAGCCTATGCCAGCGAAGAGCATCAGGCCGCCATGCGCGAACTGGCCGACCGCTACGTGGACTTCCTGTCCCGCTGCAAGACCGAGCGCGAAACCGTGGACTACGTGGTCACCCGTCTGCGCGCGTCGGGCTATACGGAAAACTTCGCCCACGACAAGGTCTACCGGGTGTTCAAGGGCAAGACCGTGTTCATCGCCCGCAAGGGCCGCGCCCAGTTGTCGCAGGGGCTGCGGCTCATCGGCGCGCACGCGGACACCCCCCGCCTGGACCTGAAACAGCGCCCGCTGCTGGAACAGGCGGGCATCGGCCAGGCCAAGACCCACTATTACGGCGGCATCCGCAAGTACCAGTGGCTGGCCCGCCCGCTGGCCCTGCACGGCGTGGTGGTGAAGGAAAACGGCGAGTCGGTGCGCATCACCCTGGGCGAAGACCCGGCGGAACCGGTGTTCACCATCGCCGACCTGCTGCCCCATCTGGCCCAGAAGCAGGCCGGGCAGACCATCGCCGACGCCTTCGAGGGCGAAAAGCTGAACATCGTGCTGGGGCACCGCCCCATGCCGAAGCCGGTGACGGAAGAAGCCTCCGGTGATGCCGCCGCTTCTGCCGAAACCGCCGCCGCGCCCGTAGCCGCCAACGGCAACGCCACCGCCTCCGACAGCACCTCCAAGAAGGATGCCCCCAAAGACCCCATCAAGGCGCGCATGCTGGCCCTGCTGCACGAAAAGTACGCCATCCGAGAGGAAGACCTGTACTCCGCGGAATTGCAGGCCGTGCCCGCCGGTCCCGCCCGCTACGTGGGCCTCGACGGCTCCCTCGTCGGCGGCTACGGGCAGGACGACCGCATCTGCGTGTTCGCCGCGCTGGAAGCCCTGCTGGCGGCGGACAATCCGCAACAGCCGCAGTGCGTGCTGTTCTGGGACAAGGAGGAGATCGGCTCGGAAGGCTCCACCGGGGCCAAGTCGCGCTTCTTCGAATACTGCATCGAAGACCTCATCGCCGCATGGCAGCCCGCCGCCCGCTTCAGCGACGTGATGCTGGCCACCCGCGCCCTGTCCGCCGACGTGCACGCCGCCATCGACCCCGACTGGCAGGAACTGCACGAGAAGCTCAACGCCGCCGTCATCGGTCACGGCCCGTGCTTCTGCAAGTTCACCGGGCACCGGGGCAAGTACGAGGCCAACGACGCCCACCCGGAATACGTGGGCTGGTTGCGCGGCGTGCTGAACGGCCGCAAGATTCCGTGGCAGATGGCCGAACTGGGTCGCGTGGACGGCGGGGGCGGCGGCACCGTGGCCATGTACCTGGCCGCCTACGGCATGGACATCATCGACTTCGGCCCGGCTGTCCTGTCCATGCACAGCCCGTTCGAACTGGCCAGCGTGGCCGACCTGTACGCCACGCGCCTTGCCTACACGGCGTTTCTGGAAAAGTAGCCGCACGCCGCGACGACACATCCATCCCGCGCGCCGGTCGCCTTGCCCCGAACGGAGACTTGCGGACCCGGCAAGGAACCGGCGCGCGGACTTTTTTCCCCTCGGCTTGCCGGGCCTGCCCCTGGACGTCAGGTCGGCCATCAGCCTCCGGTTGCCCGAAGCCCCGACGTTCGCCCGGAGTCCTGCCTACGTCCGACTTGAATCAGGCCGCCCGACATCCCGCAGTCCCCCACCGCGCCACCGCGCACAGCCCAAGGAGATCGCCATGCTCGACTTCACGTTCCACATGCCCACCCGCATCATCTTCGGCGCGGGCAGGCTGGCCGAGCTTGGCCGCACCCGCCTGCCGGGCCGCAAGGCGCTGGTGGTGATCAGCGCGGGCGGCTCCATGCGGCGCACCGGGCATCTGGACAAGGTGCTGGCCCTGCTGGCGCAGAACGGCTGCGCCACCGTGATCTTCGAAAAAATCCAGCCCAACCCCGTGCTGATCCACGTGGACGAGGGCGCGGCGCTGGCCCGCGCCGAAGGCTGCGACTTCGTGCTGGGCCTTGGCGGGGGCAGCACCATCGATTCCGCCAAATCCATCGCGCTGGCCACCGCCAACCCCGGCTCGTACTGGGACTACATCCAGAGCGGCACCGGCGGGCGCAAGCGGCCAGAGCGCCCGGCCCTGCCGGTGGTGGCCATTCCCACCACGGCGGGCACCGGCACCGAGGCCGACCCGTGGACGGTGATCACCCGCGAGGACACCAACGAAAAGATCGGCTGGGGCGATGATTCCACCTACCCCGCACTGTCCATCGTGGACCCCATGCTGATGGTCAGCGTGCCCCCGGCGGTGACCGCCATGACCGGCATGGACGCCTTCTTCCACGCGGCGGAGGCGTATCTTTCCACGGCGCGCCAGCCCTCCAGCGACCTGCTGGCGCTGGAGGCGGTCAGCCTTATTTCCCAGTTCCTGCCGCAGGCGGTGAAAGACGGCAACTCGGTGCAGGTACGCACCATGCTGGCGTGGGCGTCCACGGCGGCGGGGCTGTGCGAGTCGCTGTCGTCGTGCATCTCGCACCACTCGCTGGAACACGCCCTGTCGGCCCACCACCCGGCCCTGCCGCACGGCGCCGGGCTGGTCATGCTGTCCCTGCCCTACTTCGAGGTGATGGCCCGCTTCCAGCCCAAGCGCTGCGCCGATCTTGCCGTGACCATGGGCGAGGACATCGAGGGCATGGAACTGCGCGAGCAGGGGCTGGCCCTTGTCACGGCGCTGCGCAAGCTCATCGCCGCCGTGGGGCTGGATGGCCTGAAGATGTCCGACTACGGGGTGACCCGCGAGGAGATACCCGCCCTGGCCCGCAATGCGCGCGAAACCATGGGCGGGCTGTTCGCCGTCACCCCGGTGGACCTGCGCGAGGATGCGGTGATTGCGATTTTCGAGAAGGCGTACCGGTAAGGGGCCATTTCCAAATTGTCCCTTCGCCCGTTGGGTCCGACCCGGAGGGCGCGAAGCGTGCCCGTCAGGCGAGCTTGCTGGCGTTACGGGCATCGTGCGCAACGCCGTCAGACTTCGCCAACGAACGAAAACCCTGATCCAGAAAATGGCCCCTAAAGGAAATGCGGCGCGACCCTCGAGAACAGGCTTGCGTGGCGCGGATGCATTGCGCAGATGCGGGTACTCTGCAGGGAAGTTCCCGTTCCCTTGCGCAACTCGCCGCAAGTTTCTGATGCTTCTGTCCGGCAGCCTTTCTTCCTTGTATCCCGCGCCGGTCTTTCCGGCGCGGGGGGGCTGGTGCGGACGCGATGCAAGAAATTACGATTTCTTGTGGCCGGGCAAGGCGGCTTGGCGTTTTTGAGCGGAGATCGGCAGCCGTCAGGCGAGCGCAACGCGCGAGTCTTGCGGATGGCGAAAGCAACGCTGTACGTTGGTACGCGAGCATCAAAAATGCCAAGCCAACGCCGCTCGGCCACAAAAGCGGCAGCCGTCAGGTAAGCGCTTGCGCGAACCTTACGGATGGCGACCGCACAGCTACGGACTTTGCAGGCAGCATGTCCGCGCCAAACACCCCACCCACCCCAACCGCAATTTCCTGCAAAAACTCCGTGCAAGACGCACAGCCTTGCAGCGCGATACATCCGGCGCACACCATAACCACGGAGACGCCTTCCATGTCCGATTCCGCACCCTGTGCGCCCGATGCCGCCGCCATCACAGACGCCGCCGACACCGTGCCCCCTTCCGCCCACGCCCCCGAACTTTCCGGCCATGCCCCCGCCCGGGCCTCGCTGCTGTTGCCCGCACTGGCGGCCCTGGGCGCGGTAACCCTGTGGGGCCTGTCCTTCCCGGCCATGAAAGTGGCCGTGCAGGCCCTTGGCCCCATGCCGCTGATGTGGGCGCGCATGATGGTGGCCATGGCGCTGCTGGCACCCTTCGCCACCCGGTTGTTCCCCTCCCGCACGGTGACCGTGGCGTCATCCGGCAGGCTGGTGCGGCGCGGCTTCTGGAGTGGCGTGCCCCGGCGGCACAAGTTGCTGCTTCTGCCCACGGTGCTGTTGCAGCCGTGCCTGTACTTTTTGTGCGAATCCAATGCCATGCAGCTTACCACGGCATCGCAGGCCGGGGTCATCTCCGCCTCTGTGCCGTTGCTGGTGGGCGCGGGGGCATGGCTGTTTCTGGGCGAACGGCCTTCGCCCCGGTTGTGGGTGGGGGTGGCGTTTTCGTGCACGGGGGTGGCCTGGCTGACCCTGTCCGGCGGCGCGGGCACCGAATCCGCTCCCGACCCGCTGCTGGGCAACATCCTGGAACTTCTGGCCATGGTCTGCGCGGCGGGCAACATGGTGCTGGTGCGCAGGCTGTCCGCACATGGGGAGCATGGGGGGCACGGCGGCTTTCGCTGGAACCCATGGACCCTCACGGCATTGCAGACCCTGGCCGGGGCGCTGTTCTTCGCGCCGGGGGCGTACGCGGTGCTGGCCGGTGCCGGGCAATGGCCCGCCGACGTGGTGCTGGCCGTAATCTATCTGGGCGCGGGTTCGTCGCTGGGCGCCTTCGGCCTGTTCAACTGGGCCACCAGCCACCTGCCCGCCAGCAGCGTGGGGGCGTTCATCAACCTGGTGCCCGTGGCCGCCGTGGGGTTCGGCTGGCTGTGGCTGGGCGAAACCCTGAACGCCACCCAGATGCTGGCCGCCGGTGTGGTCATGGTGGGCGTGGCGCTGGGCACCGGGCGCAGCAGGTAGACGCACCGCGCCGCAGCAATGCTGGCGTCGCCACCCCGCATTGCTGCATCTTGACGCGACTGCAAACAGGCATGACAGTATGCACAGCAGCCTCCGGCTGGGCGGGATCAAACCGCTCCGCCGGAGGCTTGCATGGCTGGTCAGCACCCCGTCCCAGCCAGCCCAACGCCCATTCATGAGGAGGCGCACCATGTGCAAGACCTGCAATTGCGGCACCGGCAGCGAACCGCGCGAACACCGCCACGCGCACGCCCACGGCAAGGGCGGTGAACATCGGCACGACCACGAACACGCCCACGAGCATGCCCACGTGCATGAACACACCCATGCCGACGGCACCACCCATGCCCACGAGCACCGTCACGTCCATACCCATGGGCACGGACACGAACATGGTCACGGCGCCGCCGGGCACGATCACGGGCACGACGGGCACGAACACGAGCACGTCCACACCCACGAGGCGCACAGCCACGACATGGGGCATGCCCACGACGGCGGCGACACCCACGACCACGAGCACGGCTAGTCGCCGGGGAGGAATCCCCTGCCGACAACGGCGCCAAGGCATCCCTCCCGGTGACGGCCCCGGGGGCAAACGCCCGGAGCCAGACCCGATACGCCAGACCAGATACGCCGGACGCAATGCACCTGACGAAGGACACCGAGGGCCAAACGCCGAACATGACGCAACCCCGCGCGGGAAACGTCCCGCGCGGGGCTAGGTCGTGCCTGCCCCCCGGCGTACCGCGCATTGCGTACCCGGAGGCGCGCCCTCATTCGTAGGGAACGATCTCGCGCCGCGCCGTCCATGAACAGGGCGGGCGGATGCCATGGGCGCGCACCCGGTCCAGCACGGCGGCGGGCGGGCCGAACAGCACCTGCCGCCCCCCGTCCAGCACCAGCATCAGGTCGGCCATGTCCACCACCGGCTCCAGTTCGTGCACCGAGACCACCTGGGTCAGCCCGGCGGCCCGGTTGCGGGCCAGGATGTCGCGCAGTTCCAGCGCCGCCGGATGATCCAGCCCGCTGAACGGCTCGTCCAGCAGCAGCAGGCCAGGCGCGGCAAGCAACGCGGCGGCCAGGCACAGCTTGCGCTTCTGCCCGTAGGACAGGGTATGCACCGGACTGTCCCAGTGCGCGGCAAGGCCGAACCGGTCCGCCGCCTCTCGCGCGGCGGCAAGGGCGGTCGCGCCTTGCGGGGTGTGGGCGGGCGGCGCGGTAAGCAGCAGATCTTCCGCCACCGTGGCCCCCAGCATCTGCATGTCCGCGTCCTGCAACACCAGCGCGGCATGGCGGCGTAGCGCGGCTTCCGCGCCGGGGCAGTGGTGCCCGGCCACGTCCAGCGTGCCGCCTTCCGCCCGCAGCAGCCCGGCCAGCAGTTGCAGCAGGGTGGACTTGCCGCTGCCGTTGACGCCGCACAGGCACAGCAGCGCGCCTGGCGGCACGGAAAACTCCGCCCCGTCCAGAGCGGGCGGAGTTCCCGCCGGGGTGCCGGGATGGGTGTAGCGCAACCCCTTGGCGACGATCATCGGGGCAACAGCCTTCGCACGGCCAGAAACCGCCATGCAGCCACGGCCAGTACGACCTTCACCACGTCGCCGGGCAGAAAGGGCAGCACGCCCACGGCCACGGCGCGCGCCACGTCGATATCCAGCACCTGCATCAGCCGGGCCGCGCCCGCCAGATAGGCCACGGCCAGCCCGGCAAGGCAGCAGCACAGGGCCAGTGCGACACGGGGCAGGCGGATGGCGGCGTCCCGCGCTTCACGGCCCCTCAGCCCGCCGAACCCGGCGATGCAGGCCATGCAGGCGAACCCGAACAGATAACCCCCGGTGGGGCCCAGCAGATGGGCGAACCCGGCCTTGCCGCCGGAAAACACCGGCAATCCCATCACCCCGGCCAGCACGTACAACAGCATGGCCCCGGCCCCGCGCGCCGGGCCAAGCACCAGCCCGGCCAAGGCCACGAACAGGGTCTGCAAGGTCACCGGCACCGGCCCCACGGGCAGCATGACCATGGCCCCCACGGCAATGAGCGCGGCCATCAGGGCCGTCCAGACAAGGCGGTGCAGGCCCGCCAGCGGGGCGTCGTGCATGTGTCTCCCGTCCGCGCGTCCGCGCGGGGTTGTGGTGTGCGCCCGCAACATAGGGCCACGCCCCGCGCCGGTCAACGAGGCGACGCGAAGGCGGAGCGGCGGTGATCGTGTGTTCGCACCTGACCAGGCCATCCCCGTCCCTGCCATTACCCCGCCCCTGCCAGCGAAACCCTGCCTTTCAGCGTCCCCACCCGCGCCCGCGCACTGACGGCATGGAGCGCGGGGGGCGGCAGGCAAGGAAGGTACGCTGGTCGTGACCGGAATGTACTGTGCGGCACATGGCGGAAGCGGGCGGCGCAGCCTGACGCGGCATCACGCCCTTCCCCGCTCCATACCGATGGTGGACGGGCGCGGGCGTCCCTGCTATCCGAAACACCCATGTCCACCCCGCCATCTTCCTCGTCCGGCGCTTCGTCCGGATCCGCGCCCGCACGCTGCCGCCCCGACACCTACGCACCCGTGGTCGAGGTGCATGCCTGTGGCCGCGCCTGGACGCTGGAGCGCCACGCAGACCTCGAATCGCTGTGGGAAGAACTGGCCGCCTGCGATGCCCCCAACCCCGTTGCCGATACCACCGGCACAACGAACGCGGCACGCGCCGCCTTCGTGGACGACGAGCGGCTGCCCTACTGGACCGAACTGTGGCCCGCCAGCCTTGGCCTGGCGGAGTGGCTGGCCGAAAACCGCGCCGCCCTGCAAGGCCGCCGCTGCCTGGACCTGGGCTGCGGGCTGGGGCTTGCGGCCATCGTGGGGCAGTGGCTGGGCGCGCGGGTCATCGGCATGGACTACGAGGAAGAAGCCCTGCGTTTTGCCCGGCTGAACGCCGCGCGCAACGGCGTGGCGCAGCCCCTGTGGACGGTGATGGACTGGCGCATGCCCGCCGTGGCTGCCCGTTCGCTGGACATGGTCTGGGCAGGCGACATCATGTACGAGCGCCGGTTCGTAACACCAGTCAGCGACTTTCTGGACTATTCCGTGGCACGCGACGGGATGGTCTGGGTGGCGGAACCGGGCAGAAACGTGTACGCTACCTTCCGCGAAACCCTGGAGGCCCGTGGCTGGACCACGCGTTGCGCCCGCACCATGCAGGTGGACGCGCTGTACAGGCAGGCCGAACGTGTCACCATACATCTCTGGGAGATGCGCCCCCCGCGCACCTAGGTTTCCTCCAAATTGTCCTTTTGCCCGTTGGCTACGTCAAACGTCGCCCACCATATCGGTCGAATACGATAAGAGCGCGCTGCGGACCTCCTCCGTAAGGCTCGCATGCTCGCCTAACGGTTAAGGCATACTCCCTCATGGCGGGCTTGTTTTCCTTGCCAACGGACAAAAATCCTAATTTGGGGTTCGCCCTGAAACTTCGCCTCCATTCAGGATTTCATCCAACATCCCGCAGGACACCGCCACCGCAACCACAGGAGCCGTTATGGGCCGCACAATCCGCTTCGGCGTCTCCCTCGATTCCGACCTGCTCGAAAAGTTCGATGCCCTGTGCGACGACCGCTGCTACCAGACCCGGTCGGAAGCCATCCGCGACCTGATCCGCAACACCCTGGTCCAGCAGGAATGGGAAGACACTGACCGCGAAATCGCGGGCACCCTGACCATCGTGTACGACCATCACAAGAGCGACCTGGCCCAGCGGCTGACAGAAATCCAGCATGACCACCACGGCATCATCATCACCTCGCTGCACGTGCACCTGGACCACCACAACTGCCTTGAAGTGCTGGTGCTGAAAGGCCCCGGCGCGGAAGTGCGCGCGCTGTCGCAGCGGCTCATTTCCACCAAGGGCGTGAAGCACGGCAAGCTTTCGCTTACCACTACCGGTCAGGATCTGACGTAAGGATTTTTCAGGCATCACATGGAAGACGTACAGAACAGCCCCGCACTCGTGGCCATGCCCATCGACCGCGTGGGGGTGAAGAACCTAAAGCTGCCCCTGGTGGTCCGCGACAGGGCCCAGGGCAGCCAGCATACCGTGGCCACCGTGGACATCGGCGTGGATCTGCCCGCGGAATTCAAGGGCACCCACATGAGCCGCTTCGTCGAGGCGCTGGAGAACTGGTCCGAGGAACTGGACTACAACTCCATGAAGCGCCTGCTCGAAGACGTGAAGGAACGGCTGCACGCCCGCAAGGCGTACGCGCTGTTCCGCTTTCCCTACTTCGTGCGCAAGGGCGCGCCCTCCACGGGCAGTTCCGGCCTGGTGTGGTACGAATGCCGCCTGACCGGCGAACTGGGCGACGGCAAACCCTCGTTCCTGCTGGAACTGGAAGTGCCGGTGATGACCGTATGCCCGTGCTCCAAGGCCATCAGCGACGAAGGGGCGCACAGCCAGCGCGCCGTGGTACGCATGTCCATCCGCATGACCGGGTTCAGCTGGATGGAGGAATTCATCGACCTGGCCGAGGCGGCGGGTTCGTCGCCGGTGTACACCCTGCTGAAGCGCGAGGACGAAAAGTACGTCACCGAGGACGCCTTCGCCCACCCCACCTTTGTGGAAGACGTGGTGCGCGCGGCGGCCCAGCGCCTGGAAGCCCACCCGCACGTGGCCTGGTTCCGGGTGGAGGTGGAAAGCTTCGAATCCATCCACTGCCACAACGCCTTCGCCAGCATCGAGCGGGAAGTGCGCAAGGGCTAGCCGTCCCTGCAGCCGGGCGCGGTTTTCGCGCCGCCCTTTTCGCAGACCGTTGCCCAATCACACGCACTGCAGGCATCCCCGGCAACCATCCGCCGGGGATGCTTTTTTCGTGCGCTCGCGCCGAGCGCAAACCGCCGCGCCGTCACGCGCGCGATTACTCTTCCCGCCTTCCGTGTCCCCCCGGCCCCCCTTGCCCCCCGTGACAGGCGTCGTAATCGGTTTTAATATCTGTTCAGGGGACGGGGACAGGAAACGGGGGGAGACCGCCTCCGCGCAGGAGACACGCCATGATCGACGGATTCGGCACACCGCTCGGCGCACTGGATGCCTTCGGCACGTCCATGGCCGTCACGGCCAACAACGTGGCGAACATGAACACGGACGAATTCCGTGCGTCCGACGTGCGTCTGCAAACCGGTCCTGCCAGCCAAGACGGGCAGGACGGACAGGACGGGCAGGAGCGGGGCGTGCAGGTGGCGGAAATCCGCCAGAGCACCACCGAAGGTCCGTTGCGCATGGACCTGCGCCGCGTGGTGCATGAAGACGGCAGCGTTACGGTGGAGACAGGCGCCATAGAAGGCAGCAACACCGACGTGGCCAACGAGATGGTCAGCATGCTCACGGACCAGCGCGCCTTTGAAGCCAACGCAGCCGTTGTGCGCGCCCGGGACGAGATGACGGGGATACTCGTCGACCGCTTCGTATAGGGGCTGCTTCCAAATTGTTCTTTCGCCCGTTGGCCACGTCAGATTTCGCCTGCCATCTCCGTCGAATACAGCAAGAGCATACGCCTTCATGGCAGGCCCATTTTCCTCGCCAACGAACGAGAATCCTCCTTTGGAAATCGCCCCGGCCCCCGAAGCCCTTGCCCGCCAACCGGGCCGTGCTTATCCTGAAAGGAAGGAAGGAAGGAAGGAAGGAAAGGCAGGCGAGCGGAAGGCCCGCTGCAACCGAGGGGCACCGCCCCGCAATCCACCGGCGCACGCGCCGGGCAGAGCCAAGGCAACATGTGCGCCGCGTACCCGCAAGGGTATGCGGCGCGCTTCTTTTTCGCCTTTCTCCCGCCTTCTGGGGGATGGCCGCTACAACAATTCCAGATGCCGCAGCAGCACCACGGTGCCGAACAGCGTCAGCGCGGAAAGAATGGTGCTCACCACGATGGCCCGCGAGGTGTCGCGCGTGCCCGCGCCATAGCTTTCCGCCACCACGTAGGCCACCGCCGCCGTGGGCATGGCCGCGAACAGCACCCCCATGCCCAGCCAGTGCCCGCGCACCCCCAACGCCCACAGGCACAGCCAGGTCAGCGCCGGGTGGGCCAGCAGCTTCACCGCGTTCACCGCCACCTGCCGGGCCAGCGGCGAAGGGGACTGCGGGTCGCATTCACCGCTGCCGTTCCCGTCCCGCCCGTTCCTCTCGGACGGGCAGCCCGCGCCTTCCGCCGTCAGCTGCGCGGCCAGCACCATGCCGATGCCGAACAGC
>NZ_VRYY01000463.1 GCF_015731765.1 Nitratidesulfovibrio oxamicus | reverse complement strand
CCGCCCTGCCGCCCGAAGAGGCCGCCCGCCTGGGCCATGCCGCGCAGGATGCCCTGCTGGCATCCCCTGCGTGGCAGGCCGCCCGGCAAGTGCTGCTGTACGTGGCCGTACGCAACGAGACCGCCACCGCACGCCTGCTGGACGCCGCCTGGGCGGACGGCAAGCAGGTGCTGCTGCCGCGCTGCGTGACGTCTTCTCCCGCATCCGGCTCCACATCCGGCTCTGCCGCCCCCCGGCAGGACGCTCCCCCCGCCGCCAACTGCGACAACGAGATGTGCCTGGCCCCCTGCGCCTGCGCGGCGGACCTCAAGCCGGGGCGCTACGGCATCGCGGAACCGGACCCCACCCGCTGCCCGGCCATCGACATGAATGCCGAGCCCGGTTCCGCGTCCTCCTTCGCACCCGGCCTTGCCGTCATCCCCGGTGTGGCCTTCGACCAGCAGGGCAACCGCCTTGGCCACGGCGCGGGCTACTACGACCGCTTCCTGGCCCACCCGGCCATGGCCCGCACCGCGCTGGTGGGGCTGGCCTACGCCTTCCAGATCGTACCGGCGCTGCCCGTGGCCCCATGGGACCGCCCCGTCCACGCACTGTGCACCGAGGAGGGACTGACATGGCTGTAACCACCCCGTCGCTGGCCTTTCCGCCGCTTTCCCGTTCCGGCGCCCCCGCCGCCAACCCTGCCACCAACCCGGATGACGTCACCCCGCAGTGCATCCGTTTCGCCTTTCCCGGCGTGCCGGGGGTGCGTTGCGCCTTCCAGACCCGGCGCGGCGGCGTCTCCGACGGCGCATGGGCCGGGGGCAACATTTCCTACGAGGTGGGCGACGACCCCGCCGCCGTGGCCGCCAACCGCGCAGCCCTGGCCGCCAGCCTTAACCTGGCCGAATGGGTGGAGGCCAGGCAGGTGCACGGCGATGCCATGATCATCGACCCGGAACCGGTGCAACTGGCCGCCGCGCTGGCCGCAACCCCGGTGGCCCAGGCCGACGGCCTTGCCACCGCGCGCCCCGGCGTGGGGCTGGTGATCAAGACGGCGGACTGCCAGCCCATCCTGCTGGCGCATGAAAGCGGCAGGTACGTGGCCGCTCTGCACGCCGGGTGGCGGGGCAACCGCATCGGCTTTCCGCAGTCGGGCGTGCGCGCCTTTTGCGAACGCTACGGCGTTCCCCCGCAAGAGGTACTGGCCGTGCGCGGCCCCAGCCTTGGCCCTGCGGCTGCGGAATTCGTCAACTTCGCCACGGAATGGGGGCAGGACTTCGCCCGCTGGTTCCGCACGGCCAGCCGCACCATGGACCTGTGGACGCTGACCCGCCACCAGCTTGCCGAGGCGGGCCTGCTGCCGGAACGCATCTACGGGCTGGACCTGTGCACCCACACCCTGGCCGACGACTTCTTCTCCTACCGCCGCGCCGCCACCACCGGGCGGCAGGCGTCCATCATCTGGATGGAGGGGTAGGGGTAGCCCGGACTACCGGACACCGCACCACCACCGCATGCGCATCCTGCTTGCCGACAACCACGACAGTTTCACGCGCAATCTCGAACATCTGCTGGTGGCCGCCACCGGCTGCGTGCCCATGGTCGTGCCGGTGGACCGGCTGGACGAGGCCACGACCGGCTGGCCCCATGCGTCCGACGGGCCGGCCCCCGCAGTCCGCTGGGATCTGCTGGTGATTTCGCCCGGCCCCGGCACGCCGGAAGAATATCCGCAGTACGCGCCACTGCTGGGCGGCGAGGGCACGCGGGTGGCGCGCGCGTCTCGCATGGCGGGCGCAACGGGCGACGACACCGATGCCGCCCTGCGTCCCGGTCAGTCCGCCGATGCGGTCGTCGAACCGGCTGCAACCTCGCC
>NZ_VRYY01000462.1 GCF_015731765.1 Nitratidesulfovibrio oxamicus | reverse complement strand
GTGCGCGGGCGGCTCATCCAGCGCGCCTTGCAGGTGGCCCCGCTGGCCGGTCTGGCCCGCGCCATGGCCGCGCATCTGCCCGACTTTCAGCGGCGCGAGGGCAAGCTGCCCCAGCCGCTCATCCCCCTGCACGCCCGCGACGTGCTGAACGGCGAGTTCGGCGTGTCCGAGGCCTTCTGCCGCATGGGCACGCGCCTTGCGCACATCCTCATCGACGAATTCCAGGACACCAGCCGAGACCAGTGGGCCGCCATCGAGCCGCTGGCAGTGGAATGCCTGTCGCGCGGCGGCGGGCTGACCTGGGTGGGCGACGTGAAGCAGGCCATCTACGGCTGGCGCGGCGGCGATTCCGCCCTGTTCGACGACATCCTGGCATCCCCCGCGCTCACCGCCATCGTTCCCGACCCGCAGCGTGAAACCCTGCCCCGCAACTGGCGCAGCCGCGCGGCCATCGTGCGGCACAACAACACCGTGTTCGCGCAACTGGACGACCCGCTGCGCGCGCGGGGGGTGCTGTCGGCCATGCTGGGCGACAAGACGCCCGACCACGTGCTGGACGAGGCCGCCGCATCGGTGGCGCGGGCCTTTGCCGGGGCGGCGCAGGAGGTTCCGGACAGGGATTCTGCCCAGGGCGGGCTGGTGCGCATCGTGCCCGTACACGGCGAGGACAACGGCGACCTGCGCGACAAGGTGCGCCAGCAGTTGCGCGCGCTGTTCATGGACGACTTGGCCGCCCGCCGACCGTGGCGCGACGTGGCCGTGCTGGTGCGCAAGAACGACGAATCCGCGCAGGTGGCCTCGTGGCTCATGGACTGGGGCGTGCCGGTGGTGACCGAGAACAGCCTGCGCCTGGCCGACCATCCCCTTGTGACCCAGACCGTGGCCCTGCTGGCCTTCCTGGACTACCCGCCCAACGCGCTGGCCCTGTGGGAGGTGCTGACCGGCGTGGAGTTGTTCGGCGGCATCAGCGGGCTTTCCGACCACGCGCTGCGCGACTGGCTGGCCGACCGCTGCGCCCGCCCCGCCGACGATCCGCGCGGCGGCAAGGGGCTGCTGGCCGATTTTCGGGCCACCTTCCCCGTGGCATGGGAAACGTGGCTGGCCCCGTTCTACGCCCGCGCCGGGCTGATGGGCCCCTACGACACGGTGCGCGAAATCTTCGAACGCTTCCGCGTGGCGCAGCGCCACCCGGAGGACATCGGCTACGTGCGCCGCTTTCTGGAAGTGGTGCACAACGCCGAATCGCGCGGCCTCACTTCGCTGGCCACCTTTCTGGAATTCTGGGTCGAAAGCGGCGGCGAGGAAAAGGTGCCCATGCCGGAAGCCATGGACGCCGTGCGGGTGATGACCATGCACAAGTCCAAGGGGCTGGAATTCCCGGTGGTGGTGATTCCCTTCCACCACCAGCCCGACCGCACCGACCCGCCGCTGGTGGTGGCGGAGCTGGACGGACAGCCACTGCTGGCCCCGCTGTGCCCGGAAATGGGCGACCGCTACCACCACGCGCAGGCGGCTGCCGCCGCCGAAAAGCTGCACCTGCTCTACGTGGGCTGGACGCGGCCCGTGGATGAACTGCACGCCTACGTCACCTCCACTCCGTTCGCCGAACGGAGTTCGTCCCTGCTGGCCGGGGTACGCGCCCTGCTGACCGGGTGCGCCATCGACACCGGGCAGGAGTACGTGGCCGGGGTGGTGCCCCCGGCGCGGGCAACGGACGCGCACGCCGGTTCGGATACCGAGGACACGCGGGAAGCTCCACGGGACGAAGCGGCGGCGCAGGCCGCACCGCCCGATGCTCCGCAGGCCGTGCCCGCTCCGTTACCTTCTCCGGCGCGTGCCCCGGCACCAGGCCCGCTACCG
>NZ_VRYY01000461.1 GCF_015731765.1 Nitratidesulfovibrio oxamicus | reverse complement strand
CAGCCGCCCCCGTGGGGACGGCGCAGCAAACGGTGCCGACGTCGGTTGGCATGCCGCCCACGGCCCCGGCGACTGCCGTCGGCGAACCGGTGGCCTCGGCCATTGCCGACGCGCAAAACGCATCCGGCGCACCTGGCGCAACCGAAACGCCCGAGGCCTCCGGCGCACCAGGGGCCCAGCCGGTAAAGGGCTTTGCCCCCAGCCGCATGGCTGCTGCCAACCTGTACCGCAAGTTCGCGCAGGGCTAAGCCGAACGTCGGCGGGAGACACCCTTCCCATGCCCACGCCGCTGGGCTAGAACACGGCCCATGGTCACCGCCGCATCCCATGCACCCGGAAACGCCGGAATCCTCGGTAACGCCGGAATCACCGGTCACGCTGGAGTCCGTCGACCCTCGGAATCCGCCGGCTCCGCACCGTCGGCCCATTCCGGCCCGCAGGCGTCCTGTGCGCCGCGCCGGGTACTGCATGTCGTTTCCTCGCTGGGGCTTGGCGGCACCGAAAAGGTCATGCAACTGCTGCTGACCCGGCTGGCCCCGTCCCGCTTCCAGCGCGCGGTGTGGAGCCCTGCCGACGGCCCCCGCGCCACCCCCCTGCGTGAAGCGGGGGTGACCACCTTCATCGGCGGCGACCTGGGCAGCGTGGCCGCCCGCCTTCTTCCCCACATCGTGCATGTGCACCGCGCGGGCTGGCCACAGCCGGAACTGTTGCGCCCCCTGCGCACGGCCTTCCGCCAGGCGCCCGACGCCGCGCGTTCTCCGGACGGGAACGCCGATGCGCCCCCCCGACGCCTGCCCGCCATTGTGGAAACCAACGTCTTCGGGCGGCACGACCCTTCCCCGTCGGGCCAACTCATCGACGTCACCCTGTTCGTCTCGCGCTTCTGCGCCGAACGCTTCGCCCGCGTGCAGGGCATCGCCGCCGTGCCTCCGCGCTGGCGGGTGCTGTACAACCCGGTGGACACCGCCCTGTTCGCCCGGCTGACCCCGCCGCCCGCCGAGCGCGACTACACCCGCCCCGTGCTGGGCCGCCTGTCCCGGCCAGACCCCGGCAAATGGTCGCCGCTGGCCCTGCACATCCTGCCCGTGCTGCGCCGCGAAATGCCCCACTTCCGTTACGACGTCGTCGGCGGCACCCCGGACGCGGAACGCTACGTGCGCGAGCACGGCCTGTCGGACAACGTGCGTTTTCTGCCACCGCTGCGCGACGACACGGAGCTATCCGTATTTTTTAACGAACTTTCCCTGCTGGCCCATGCCAACGACACCGGCGAAAGCTTCGGGCTGGCCATCGCGGAGGCCATGGCCGCCGGGCTCCCCGTGGTCACCCACCCCTGTCCCGGCCTGCGCGACAACGCCCAACTGGAGTTGGTGGAGCACGGCGTCACCGGGCTGGTGGCCGAAACGGCGGACGACTACGCCGGGGCGGTGCTGCACCTGCTGCGCCACCCGGAGACGGCCCGGCGCATGGGCGAGGCCGGACGACGCAAGGCCGCCGCGCTGTTCGACGCCGACATGCAGGCTCGCGCCCTGGAAGCGCTGTACGACGAGGTGTGCCCGCCGGAGATGGCATGCAAAGAGGCCCCATGAGCATCGCACCCGAAACGCCCCGCGAAGCCGCCCGTCCCGACGCTACAGGCACCCCCGGCGCCACGGACGCCCTGCTGGCCGCGTATGCCTCCACGATACTGGGGTTCCGGCTGGGCGACGGGCAGGAGAACCCGGCGGATGACGTTCCCGGCCTGCCCCGGCCCGATGCGGATGCCCACCAGCAGGCGGTCCGGCAGGCGGCGGACAAGGCGGTGCGCCTTGCCCTGCGCAGCGGGCGACCGCATCTGGTGCTGCTGGGCACTGGCGACGGCGCCCTGCCCG
>NZ_VRYY01000460.1 GCF_015731765.1 Nitratidesulfovibrio oxamicus | reverse complement strand
CGTGGGCCGCCACCGCGCGCGGGTCGCGCCCGTAGGCCCGCCCCAGCCTGCCGATGGCCGGGCTGTCCGGGTTCACGTCCACGTCCACCACCGGCGCGAAATTCAGGTTCACCCCCACGTCGCCCAGTTCGCGGCCCATGGCCACGGCGCGCAGCCGGGTTTCGCCCGTTGTGCCCTGCCCCAACTGCCGCGCCGGGGGATACTGGGTGAAGCCGCGTTCCGGCTTCAGCCGCTGCACCCGCCCGCCTTCCTGGTCCACGGCCACGAACAGCGGCAGCCCGGCGGGGGATGCCCCGGCGGCGGCCTGCATCGCGGCGGACAGCGCGCGCACCTGCTTGGGGGAAATGATGTTGCGTTCCGGACTGCGGGTGGTCACGTCGCGGTCGAACAGGATGACCCCGCCCACACGCCCGGCGCGGATGTCGTCCAGCACCTCGTTCACGCCGTAGGTTCCGGATGTGGGGGATGTGCCAGAGGTGTCCGATGTGACGGACGCGGAGGCGCCTGGTGCAGCGGCCCTGGCTGCACCCGCCTTCGTCGCGTTGGCCGCTACGGGAAAGAGCGGCTGCATCAGACCGCCCAGCCTCAGCACATCACCCGCGCGTGCGGCAACGGCCTGCGCCTCTGCCCCGCGAAAACCCACCATGAGCATCTGGCCGATCATGTCGGAAAGGGAGGGTTCGCCGTGGGTCCGTGTCTTGCCCTGTCCCTGCCCTTGTGCGGCCCCTGACGCGGATTTGACCACCGCCCCTTTGGGGGCTGCCGGGCTGACCGCATTGGCGGGAGCAGGCACCCCGGGAACGGACACCCCGGGAACGGACGGACCTTTGGGGGCGGCCACCTTGGGTGCCGGAACCACCGGCGCCGTGGGGCCGTCAACTGCGGCACTGGCGGCAGCACTGGCCGTGGCGGCCATGGCCCCGGAGACAACGAGGTCACCGGCAATATCCATCACACAGGGCACACAGGGCACACAGGGCACCCTGCCCGCGCCGCCCCTCCAGTTCCCCCCGCCCGGCAACACGGCGCAGGCCAGCAGGATCGCCCCGGCACACAGCAGCACACGGGCGCGTCGCAGGCATGTCGCCCCCATCGCGCCCCTCAAGAATTTCTTCTTCACGCCCCGGCCTCGTCGGCGCAGGGCTTGCAGCCGCAGGCGTTCCTGCCGCCGCTGCCCTGCTCACCCATTATGCCGGGCCGCACCTGGCATTTCACGCGAATGTTGCGGCCCACGGTGCCGTAGTCGCCCACCATGTTGAAGGACGAGGCCTCCACCACCTCCACCGCCGCCTCGCCGCCGGTAACGCCAAGACCCGCCAGATGCTCCAGCAGGGCCTCGCGAGCGTCCGCCTTGGCCCGTTCCAGGTCGAAGCCCCGGCCCGTCTTGCGTTCCACGCCCAGGGTGGGGATGAACAGCACGCCCTTTTCGGTGTCCGCGAACAGTTCCAGTTCCGCCGTGGTGCGGGTAAGCGCCGCGCCGATGGCGTTGGCCACGGCGAAATCGTCCGGCACGTCCACCCGTTTGCCCAGCGCCGGAGCCAGCAGAGGCTGCATCACCTTTGCCGGGCCGCCCATCAGGTACACGGCGGCGGGGTCCACCGCCCTGCCCTGCAACAGTTCCATGATGGTGTACACCGGGCGGGCGTTGACCTCGTCCACCAGATCGATGACGGCGGCGCGGATGCGCGCCACGGCCTCTGCAATGGCGTCGTCGGCCAGCCGTTCCGGGTACAGGTCCCACAGCCCGGCCAGTTCGCGGATGCCCCGCGCCGAAGCGGCCACGTCACCCACGGCGGCGTGACCACGGTAGTTCAGCGCGTCGATGAGCGTGGGCCGCACCCCGCCCATGGCCATGCTGGCCCCGGCCCGCT
>NZ_VRYY01000459.1 GCF_015731765.1 Nitratidesulfovibrio oxamicus | reverse complement strand
CCCGCGCCGCGCAGGCGGACAGCAGGCCGGGCCACAGTTCCGTTTCCAGCAGGGCCACGGCGCAGGGCCGGGCCTGGTCCAGCGCGCGGCGCATCAGGACCGGCTCGTCAAAGGGAAAGTAGCGCACCTGCACCTGCAGGCCGGGCCGGTGTGCGGCGGCCCAGTCGCGGGCCTTTTCCAGCACCTCCACCCCCTGCCGGGTGCACGAGGTGAGCAGCACGGAGAGTCCGCCGTCCTGTGTGCACGGGGGGGGGCACGGGGGCGTGAACGGGGCGGCGGAGGACGGGCATGGCCGGTCAGGGCTGTCCGTGGCGTCGCCCGTGGCATTGGCAGTGGCACCATCCGGGGCGTCGTGGGCGGAGCCGTCCGTGGTGCCCCTCGTGCCGTTGCCGTCCAGATGGCGCAGCAGTTCCCACGCCAGATAGGCCTCGCCGCCGGAGGCCGCCTGCACCCACAGGTGGGCCGCCTCGGCCCAGTGGTCGGGCACCAGGCGCTGGTCGTAGCCTTCGACCAGACGGGCGTTGCGGCGCAGCAGGGGGCGGGCCAGACGCCAGACGCCGCCGTAGACGGCCAGCAGTGCGGCGTGCAGGGGGTCGGATTTCATGCGGAAACCTTTTGGCGGATCAGGGAAAAGAGGTGTCGGGGGCAACGGTGACGGGCATCGGGCAGGCTGGGACGAGGCCTCAGCCCGCGTTGACCGTCAGTTCGCCGTCGCGCGGCACGGCATCGTGCAGGGCCATGCCCAGCCGGGCGGACAGGGCAAGCTCTATCTCCACGGCCTGCTCGTGCGATTCGCGGATGCGTTCGCGGATGCGTTCGGTACGGCCATACCGCTCCACAAGGTCGTCGAAGCGTTCCTCCAGCGTCACCAGTTGGTCGTGCTTCACGCGCTTGTCGGCGTAGATGATGATCAGCGGCATCAGCCATTCCCGCACGGTCACGTCCACCCGCCACGGCCAGTGCACGTGGTGCATCACCCCCTGGGCGATGCGCGGGTTGCCCGTCTCGTGCAGGGCCCACGCGCCGCCGAGCTGGGCGTGGTTGCCCCCGAAGCGGATGGTGTAGTCCTTGGCGATGTCGTGCAAGAGGGCGCTGGCCAGCACCGAGGGCAGGTGGATGTCCGTGCTGTTCGGGCCATTCGAGCCGTCCGCGACATTGTCCAGCGCGGCGCGGGCCAGCGCCATGGCCATGTCGGCCACCCTGAGGCTGTGGGCGCGGATGTGGTCGGGCATGGCGTAGCGGTCCCACAGGGCATGGCAGGCGGCCATGTCGGGCACGGGCCAGGCGGCCCCCGAACCGAAGGGGTTCGGGGCCGCGAAGCTGAGGGGCGGCAGGTCGTCCGGCGTCATGCAGCGGACAGCCGCCGCCTCGCGCGGATTTTCCACGTCGCCGGTAAAGGGCATACCCACGGTGGCGGTCATGCGGTCTCCTCTGGTGACGCGCGGGCTGGGCGGACCGCCGGATGCCGGTCCCGTGCGATGCGCCGCGCGTTCGCCACATCCATGAACATAACCACTGGCCGGGCAAAAGGCAAAGCGCGCGCCGGGTCCGCAAGGTACTGCCGTTCATGGCCAGTCATGCCGGTCATACCAGTCATGCCGGTCATGTCTGGCGGATGGCGCGCCGGGGATGGCAGGTGCCGGAGCGTACCGGCCAGATGCGCCACCCGTGTCTGCGCCGCCACTGGCGCGGGGAGGGGCGGGTGCCCCTGCGGGTGTCTGCGCTTCCGCCGCGTTGACAGCAGCCCTTGGCACGGCGTAGCACCATCGGGACACGGTGCGGAGGGCATGGGGTTGCCCGCGCGAAACCGTGCGGGCGGCGGGCCATGCCCAAGGGGCGGTACCGCCGTCGCGTCGCGCCTGACCGGTCCACGGCCCGGC
>NZ_VRYY01000458.1 GCF_015731765.1 Nitratidesulfovibrio oxamicus | reverse complement strand
CCGCGCGGCTGGGCCTGCACCGGGCAGCCGCCCGCCCCTTCCGGAAAGAAACGCGGCAAGGCGGCGGCAAACGGGGACGACGGCGCGGGTCAGGAAGCAGCACGCGCCAGTCGCGGCGCGAAAAAGGCCGATGCGCCAAATGGCGGGCCAGACGCCGCGCCGGACGGTGGGGGGAACAGCGGAACGGCTTCCCCCACAGCCAATGGTGGTCGCTGCCCGTTCATCCTCTGGCGCACCTCCTTCGGGCGCGAACTGGACGAACCCACCGCGCGCGAACTGCTGGCCACCGGGCGTACGGCGCAGGCCATGGACTTCACCTCGCGCCAGGGCAAGCCGTTCCGGGCGCACCTGGTGCTGAAGGGGGGCCGCCTGCGCCCCGAATTCGTGCCGGACGGACCGCGCAGGGCTTCGGATGGCGCTCCCCCCCCGCAACAGCCGGAAGAAACCCCGCAGCCCGCCGACAATGCCGCCCCTGGCACATCCACTGCGGGGGACATGTCCGGCTCACAAGCCGCACCACGCGTACATGGCGCGCATGACTCGCATGACGAAGCGGACACGCCCGGCAGCGCCAGCATCTAGCCGACCACGCCCCTGATCCCGGGGGCGGCAGTTCCCGCTCCCTTTTCCCCACCCGTCTCCCGGCCCGCCCCTGCCCACGCCGCGCCCCCCCTGCGGCTCTTTTGCGTTCCCCGCTTCCGCACGCCCGCCCTTCCCCCATCCGGGCGGATGGCGTATGCTCTGAACGATCTCTTTTCATGAATTTCAAAAAAGTGCTTTACAAGTCCATGGATGGCGTCTAAATAGGAATTGTTCCTGACAAGGAACCCCACACCGAAACCAACAAGGAGCATATCGATGAGCAAGACCCACGAGAACATGATGGCGGCCTTTGCCGGTGAATCCCAGGCCAACCGCAAGTACCTTGCTTTCGCCAAGCAGGCCGACAAGGAAGGCCTGCCCCAGGTCGCCAAGCTGTTCCGCGCCGCCGCCGAGGCGGAAACCATCCACGCCCACGGCCACCTGCGCAACG
Source organism: Nitratidesulfovibrio oxamicus (assembly GCF_015731765.1). GTDB lineage: Bacteria > Desulfobacterota > Desulfovibrionia > Desulfovibrionales > Desulfovibrionaceae > Cupidesulfovibrio > Cupidesulfovibrio oxamicus. The sequence goes on along the minus strand of NZ_VRYY01000458.1, from coordinate 879 downwards.
CGGGCAAGATCGGCTCCACCCTCGACAACCTCAAGTCCGCCATCGACGGCGAGACCTACGAATTCACCAAGATGTACCCGCAGATGATCGCCGAGGCCGAAGCCGAAGGCGAAAAGGTGCCCGCGCGCTACTTCGGCTGGGCCAACGCCGTGGAAGAGGTGCACGCAAACCTCTACAAGAAGGCGCTGGAAAACCCCTCCGCCCTGGCCGACGTGGACTACTACGTGTGTTCCGTGTGCGGCTACACCCACGAAGGCCCGCACGACGAAAAGTGCCCCATCTGCAACGCCGCGGCGTCCGCGTTCTACAAGGTCGCGTAGCCCGTATTCCACAAGGTGACCCTCCGCTCCCTGCGCGGACGGCGCACCCTTTCGGAGGGCTCTGGTGTGCACCACCAGGGCCCTCCCGTCGTTGGCAGGCTCGACACCGTGCAAAGGGTGCAGTATCCCGGCTCATGCGCACCCGCTTCTCCGTTCCGGCCCCCCCATGCTGATCCTGCTCCGCACCGCCGATGCGCGCATCGCCGCGCACATGACCGCCCCCCTGGCCGAGGCCGGGCTGAGGCTGGTGGTGGAAATGCCCACCATTGCGGATACGCGGATGCAGGCCACGGAAGCTGCTGTGCCCACGATGCTCCCGGAACCGGATGCGCTGGTGGCCGACCTGGACCTGCTGGCCCCGCCGCGGCCCATCGATGGAACGGACGGCGATGCTTTCCCTGCGCTCCCTGTCGGCATTCCCCCCCGCACGTCCTCTGGCGTCCCCCCCGGCATTCCATTGATCCTGCTGCATACCGCCACGGCCCGCCAGGAATCGCGCCGCGTGCGCGCCGCCGGGTTGCCCGCCTCGGCCCGCCTGCTGCGCGCACCGTTCTCCGCC
>NZ_VRYY01000457.1 GCF_015731765.1 Nitratidesulfovibrio oxamicus | reverse complement strand
ACCACCAGCGCCCCGCGCGCGGGGTTGTACGCGCCTTCGCGCGGCGCGCCGCCCCGGGCCGGGTCTTCGGAAATCACGTCGGTGCCGTACAGGGCGTCGTACAGGCTGCCCCAGCGGGCGTTGGCGGCGTTCAGGGCGTAGCGGGCATTGGTGATGGGCACCACCAGTTGCGGCCCGGCCACCAGGGCTATTTCCGGGTCCACGCCTTCGGTGGTCACGGCAAAGTCCGGCCCTTCGGGCACCAGGTAGCCGATGGAGCGCAGAAAGGCCTCGTAGGCGACGCCATCGTGCGGCGCACCCCGCCGCTCGCGGTGCCAGGCGTCGATGGCGTCCTGCAGTTCGGCCCGTTTCTCCAGCAGGGCGCGATTCCTGTCGGCCATGGCTTCCACCATGTTCTCGAGGGACGTCCAGAACCTGTCGGGGTCCACGCCGGTGCCCGGCGCGATGTCGCGGACGATGACGTCATACAGCGGCGCTGCGATCTGCAAGCCACCCACCTGAACACGCTGCGTCATGTTGTGCTCCTGTACGTTGGCGGAACGGAACGGATCCGGTACTGGCCGGAAACGGCCATGCGCGGCATGAACCGGCGCAGGCGGACGACAGCCGGGCGGGGCCACAAGCCCCTGCCCGCGCGGGTCCGATGCCGCGCGCGGCAACGCGGACATCTGCCCCATTTTCAAGGATACCCGGCCAGCCCGCCCAATGCAACGCCCCGGCGCTTCCGCCGGGTTCCGCACCAGTGCGTGGGGGGCTGACAGGAAGCGCCACCCGCTTGTGACCCAGGTCACCGACATGCGCGCCGCCCGCACGAATAATGATTGCACGGGCACCGGCATCCGGTGTAGCGTTGCCTTTTGGCGGCATGTCCGCCCACAGCGGAATCATTCGAAAAAAACGGCGCACCGCGCGCCACCACGGCTTCTCCCTCCGCATCCGCGCCACCGCGCCCGCCGGATGGGACACACCATTGCGTACCGCAGCAAGGGGGGCTTTGATGCGTAACGTCAGAATCGGCACCCGTCTCGTTTCCTGCTTCATCTTCGTCGCCTTGCTGTCCATGGGCCTCGGCATCACGGGCTACGTCAGCATGCGCGAGCAATTGGCCGCGCAGACGGAACTGTCCGACGTGTACCTGCCCGGCATAGAGGCGCTGGCCCAGGTGCGCTTCAACCTGCGCAACATTACGGTGGCCCACCGCACCCTGCTCATCCCCGACCTGACCGACCGGGCCCGCCAGTACACGAACCTTGCGGACGCCGTGGCAGCGTACAAATCGAGCATTGCCCGGTACGAGGCCATCGAGCACGGCGCCTCCGAACAGGCCGAATGGCGCGAGTTCCTGAACAGCCTTGCCGTGTTCGAACGCGACATGGCCGATGCCGTCGCCCTCATCGGCGCCTGGGAACGCAACCCCTCGGGCGAGGCGGCCCACGACAAGGCCGCCGCCCTCGTGCTGGGCCCTGCCACCGAGCACAGCCGCGTGCTGTTCAAGGAACTGGGCGACGTCATCTCCGTGAACATGACCACGGCCAAGGCCCAGCAACAGGCCGCCACCCGGACAGCCGCCGGGCGGCGCACGGTGATCTCGGTGCTGATGGTGGCCGTGCCCGTGCTGGCCTTGCTGGCGGGCGTGCTGCTGACCGTCTCCATCGTCAGGCCGCTGCGGCGCGGGGTGGTGTTCGCCTCTGCCGTGGCTTCAGGGCGGCTGGACACCCGGCTGGACATCGACCAGCGCGATGAGGTGGGCCAGTTGGCCGACAGCCTGCGCACCATGGTGGACAACCTGAAGTCCAAGATCGGCGAGGCGGAAGCCGCCACCCGCGATGCCGGGGCAGAGGCGGAACGCGCCCGAGCGGCCATGGCCCAGGCGGAAGAAGCCACCCGCCGCGCCCAGTCGGCCCGGCGCGAGGGC
>NZ_VRYY01000456.1 GCF_015731765.1 Nitratidesulfovibrio oxamicus | reverse complement strand
GCTGTGCGTGGCGCTGGCCCGGCGCGAGCGGCTGCGCGCGCGGCCCGGCGTGTGGGCGGTGATGGTGGGAGCCGCCGTGCTGTTCGCGCTGGACCTGGAGTGCTGGCACCGGGGCATCCTGCTCATCGGGCCGGGGCTGGCCACCATCATCGGCAATTTCCAGGTATTCTTCATCGCCATTGCCGGTGCGCTGCTGCTGGGCGAAAAGCTGTCCGGGCGGCACATGGCGGCCATTCCGCTGGCCCTGGCCGGGTTGTGGCTGCTGCTGGGCGTCAGCCCGGCGGAACTGCTGCCCACGTTCACGGATGGCGGGCTGGTGGTGGGCGATTCACTGGCCGGGGTGGGCTACGGCTTTGCCACGGCGCTGTTCTACACCGGGTTCATCCTGCTGCTGCGCCAGTCGCGCGGCATGGCGGGCATGCTTTCTCCGGTGGCCAACATGGCCGTCATTTCGCTGGCCTGCGCGGCGGTAAGCGGCGCGGGCATTCTGGCGCGGGGCGACAGCTTTGCCATTGTCGATGCGGCCAGCGGCGGCTACCTGATGGCCTATGGCGTGCTGTGCCAGGGCGTGGGCTGGGTGCTGCTGTCCACCGGGCTGCCGCGCCTGCCTGCCTCGCTGGCGGGGCTGGTGATGCTGGTGCAGCCCGCGCTGTCGTTCGTGTGGGACATCCTGCTGTTCAAGCGGCCCACGGACGGATGGGGCATGGCCGGGGCGGGGATTGCCCTGTTCGCCATCTGGCTGGGCCTGTCCGGTGCGTCGGGTGGATCTGGCAGTTCGGGCGCGCGGGTATGCCGTCCGGACGAGCTGGAAGGTGGGTCTGACGCGGCACCGCATGAGGACAAATGACAATCAGGGCGCGCGGCGCCGCAACCGGACGGGGGAACGACGATGAAGATACTGGGCCTGATATTCGTGGCCGCCGTGGCTGCGGTGCTTGGCTGGCTGCTGCTGCGCGGACTGCTGGCCGCTGCCGGGTGCGTGTTGCGTCTGTTTCTGGGGCTGCTGCTGCTGGCCCTGCTGGGGGCCACATGGTCCATGCTGTCCTTCCTGTTAACGGGCGGGGCGGGCTGGTAAGGGCGAGGATTGCCGCCAGCGAGACGGCGGCAGGTGGCTGTCGGTGAGGCATTGCGGATTGCGGCAAGCGAGATGAGCGGCTGGCATCGCCAGCGAAGACAGCCCAGACATTGCGCAGGTACGGCGCGTGGCGGATGACCGTTGCGCGTCGTTTTCTTTCGGGGGGAGGAGAGCCGCGAGGCATGCGAGGCGTACGGGCGGGGCGGCTATTCCTGTGGCGGCAGACCGGCGATCCAGCCTTCCACGCCCAGTCGCACGGCGGTGACGCCGTGGGGAAGTGCGGCTGGTGACGGCAGGCCGTAGCCGGGCCGCAGGGCGGAGGCAGCGGCCAGCACGGCGCAGAGCAGGGCGTCCAGCAGGTCCGCTTCCGGGTCGTCCAGCATGCGGGCGGCATGGTCCGCATTCCAGCGGATGGATAGGCCGGACAGGGGGACAGGCTGGGGGACAGGCAGGGGGACAGGCAGGGGGCCGGACTGGGGGACTGGCTGGGGGACAGGCTGGGGTGATGACAGGCCAATGGGGTTCGTTGGGTCAAAGGTGCTGGTCGATTCGGTCAGTTCCCCCAATCCCGCAAGCTTTCGCAGCAGTTGGGTGCGTACCTCGCGCCGGGCGGATCTGTCCGTGGCGCCGCCGCCCTTGTAGGGGGCGCGGCCTGTCAACTGCCGGGCCAGCCAGCCGGGGTAGGTTTCCAGTGCCACGCGGGCGTTGTCCGACCGGCCGGGCAGGTCGGGCAGGGGGCGTAGCAGGGGCACGTGCACTGCGTGCGCGGCCAGCCGGGGGGCCACGGCGTGGAACATCAGGGCCACGGGCGGGCGCACCGTGTTCATGGGGCTGGCGGCCCCGG
>NZ_VRYY01000455.1 GCF_015731765.1 Nitratidesulfovibrio oxamicus | reverse complement strand
CGCCGCGCGGCGCGGGCATGGCGCGACCACAGCAGCGAAAGCGCCCCGGCCCCGCCCAGCAAGGCCAGGATGGACAGCATGACCAGGGTATGCTGGCGGTCCGCCGCGCGGGCCGCGTCGAAGGGGGCCGTATCCAGCGCCACGATGATCACCGGGGGCGGGGCATCGCGCTCGGCCTGCATGTCCGCCTCCATCTCGCGGCGTAGCCAGCCGGGCATGGAGCCCATGCCGGATTCCGGGGCACGCATGCCGTGGCCCATCATGTGGCCGCCCATGCCCCCCATGCCCATGTGCCGCGCCGTGGGCCGCAACGGAATGAAGGTGCGGTACACCAGAAAGGCGCGCTGGCCGCCCGCCTCCATCAGCCGCCAGCCCACCTCGTCGCGGGGCTGCTGGCGCCCGCCCTCCCCGTCGCGCCCGTCGCGTCCCAAAGGAACTGGCGGCGGGGGAACGGCCAAGGCCTCCATGGTGGCCGGATCGGCCAGGGAACGGCCAATCCATTGCGGATCGCTGTGGGCCAGCACCACGCCCTGCCTGTCCGTTACGGCGATGAACTGGATGTCCGGCTGGTCTGCCATTTCCTCCAGCAATACCTGCAAGCGCAGTTCGCCCCCGGTGCGTCCGCGCAGGCCGGTGCGCGCCCCGGCCTCGAAGGCCCGGATCAGCGAAGCGCCCTTTTCGGACAGGATGCGGCGCATGGATTCCTGCTCGCCATCGTGGTTCAGCACGGTAAGCACGGCCAGCACCAGGGCCAGGGCAACCGTGGCCCCGATGATCAGCCACGGCGAGGGCAGCGGCGTGTTGATGGCCTTGTGGGTACGCATGGGATTTCCTTGCGGTGTGCGATGGCCGCCCATGGACGGGCTGGTCGATGCCGCGACACCTGTTCGATTTTCATACACTACCTGAACGGCTGCGTATAGTTTTTATACATGTGCATGGTTTTCGTGCAGATGACCGTCAGCCTGCCGATGCACGAACTAAGCATGTTTTTCCTGTTATAATTCACTATTACGCATTTTCAGCGTCCCTTGGCACGACGGTTGCTTTTACCGAGACAAGCAACAAGCGCACCAGCCCCGCATCACAGTACATGGCCGCGCCATCCACGGCGGATGCAGCGAAGACGCCAGGCGGGGCGGCAACGAATCAACACAGGAGCACACATCATGAAGACCAAGCATCTCGTCCTCGGCACCGTCGCCCTTGCGGGCCTGATCGCCATCACCGGCATCACCGACAGCGCCTTTGCCCGCATGGGCGGCATGGGTGGCATGGGCGGCCGCTGCGCCACCGGCGCGGTGTACAACTCCCTGACCCCGGAAAAGCAGGCCAGATACGACGCCATCTACAAGGAAGCGGACGCCCGCATCCAGCCGCTGAAGGACAAGGCCTGGGCCAAGCATACCGAACTGAACGCCCTGTCCGGCAACCCCAACACCAAGCCGGAAGCCATTTCCAAGCTGACGGGCGAACTGTCCGACCTGCGCACCCAGATCCGCAAGGAATACACCGCCCTTGACGAACGCCTGGAAAAGGAAGTGGGCGTCAACCCCGGTTATGGCCGCATGGGCCACATGGGCATGGGCGGCGGCATGATGGGTGGCCACGGCATGGGTCATGGCGGCATGGGTGGCGGCATGATGGGTGGCCAGGGCATGGGCCATGGCCCCATGCATGACGGCCAGATGCCCCAGACCAACCAGTAGTCCGGACTGACGGAGCAGCGGCGGGGCGCACCCACCGGCCTTCACAGAGGACTTCCCACCTTCCCGCCTCCGCGCCCCGCATGATGCATGACGCACAGGGCCGCCGACATCACCGGATGTCGGCGGCCCTCTCCTTTTGGCCGTGCCGCGCTGTCCCCATCGCGCCCCCGCGCCGTCATCCCGCCCGCACCGCCCGCCGCCCGCCAGCCC
>NZ_VRYY01000454.1 GCF_015731765.1 Nitratidesulfovibrio oxamicus | reverse complement strand
GCCGCGCGCCAGGTTGCGCAGGGGGGTGGTGTCCACGCGGTCGGCCAGCGCGGCCCCAAGCCCGGTGGCGGTGACGGGGTGCCCTTTGGCGGTCAGCACCAGCAGCCCGCTGCCCGAGGGCAGGGCCACGCCGGAAAGGATGTTCCGCAGTCCGTCGGTGGTGATGTCCAGGCCAAGCACCCCCAGCGGCCTGCCGCCCGCCGGATCGTCCACGGTGGCCACGGTGCTGACCACGGTCTTGCCGGTGATGAATTCGGAGTACGGGTCGGACCAGCCCACCACGCCGGGGTGCTCCATGGCCCTGCGGAACCACGGGCGCGTCCTGGCGTCGAAGTCGGGAGGCAGTTCGCGCGGGGGCTGGATGGCGTGGACCCTTCCGGACATGTCCGCGAAGTAGGCGAAGTAGGCTTCGGGCCGTTGCCGCAGGAAGCTGGCCCAACTGGCCATCAGTCCCTGATGGTCGTAGGGCCGCCCGGAAAGGCAGGCCACCATGCGCGGATCCTGGCGCAGGCTGCCCACGGCGCGGGCGTATTCCCCGGCGTACTGGCTGACGATGGCGTTGGCCAGGGTGTCCGCCTGAAGGGCCATGGCCGATTCTGCCCCGTGCCGCATGATGTTCTTGGCGCGTACGTAGGAGAACGTCCCGAGCGCGACCAGCGCCAGGGACGAAAGGATGGCAAGAAGCAGCAACAGGCGTTGCCGTAAGGGAATGACCCGCATGTCGGTCCTCGCGCCGGGGGAAGGGGCGCATGATCAGTAGCGCATGGTCGGGGCATGGTCTGAGGTATGGTAAAGCGTTGCGGAAACCTACAGGATGCGGCGCCATGCCGCAAGCATTCCGCAAAAGGTGGGCTCTGGCTGGCGGGCGGACCGCGTCGTGGCTTGTGCTCCTGGTTTGCATTTATCCGCATCGCCTTGCCGCCATCGGGCGGTATTCGCAACGGACCGCGCCCGGCCTTGCCGCCCGGCCTTGCGCCGTCCGTCCCTGACCCTGCCTTCATGTGCCGCCCCTGCTCTTGACGGGCCGTGTTGCGGGTCTTTTCTTTTTTTGCAGCCACGTTGCCCGCATGGCGCGAGTCTGATAGGGCATGGGTAAGGACGGGTGTCTCCATTCGCCTGCTGCCGCGAGCCATGGACACCCGGCCAGTGCACGCCTTCGGGAGGGGAACGGGGCGTCCGCGCGGCGGACGGTCCGACACCGGGGCCGGGCGCCGTCACGGCCGTTCACCGCCCGCGACACCACAGGGCAAAGGGGCAAGGGGGATATGTCATGTCCAACCTCTCCGGAAAGTCCACCACGCCTGCCGGGATGCGCGACACCCCAGAAAAGGGAGCCGCCAGTCACGCCGCCACCATTCCGGCTGTCACCATGTTGGCGGGCAACCGCCTGTCCGCCTCCAAAAGCCCGTACCTGCTCCAGCACGCGGACAACCCCGTGCACTGGCACCCGTGGGGCGACGAGGCCCTGCAACGCGCCCGTGACGAGGACAGGCCGCTGTTCATCAGCGTGGGGTATTCCACCTGTCACTGGTGCCACGTCATGGCCCACGAATCGTTCGAGGACGACGAGGTGGCCCGCCTGCTCAACGACGCCTTCGTGTGCATCAAGGTGGACCGCGAGGAACGCCCGGACATCGACGCCGCCTACATGGCCGCCTGCCAGATACTGACCGGCACCGGGGGCTGGCCGCTGACCATCATCGCCCTGCCCGACGGGCGCCCCTTTTTCGCCGCCACCTATCTGGCCAAGCATTCGCGCCCCGGTCGCATCGGCCTGATGGACCTGGTGCCGCGCGTGCTGAACGTGTGGCGCCACAAGCGCGACGATGTGCTGGATTCCGCCGACAGCATCGTGGACCATGTGCGCCGCCATGCCGAGGCCCTGCTGCGTCCGCCCGCCGATGGCCGCCTGCCCGGCGCGGGCACCCTGCACGCCG
>NZ_VRYY01000464.1 GCF_015731765.1 Nitratidesulfovibrio oxamicus | reverse complement strand
GCACCCATGCGGCCCACGGGACGGACAGGGCCATCGGCGGCACCATCGGCGACAATGCGGGCAACGGCGCCACCTACCTGGACATGGACGGCGAACGGGTGCTGGCCGCCGTGCGCGCGGTGCCCGGCCCCGGTTGGCGGCTGGTGCTGCTGGTGCCGCAGGAAGAACTGCTGCGCGCCGTGGCCCCCATCCGTTACGGCACCATCCTTGCCATCAGCGGCACGCTCCTCCTGTTTGCCGTGCTGTTCGCGGTGGCAGCGGCGGGGGCATCCGGTCGGGTGGGCCGGCTTGCCGAATACATGCGCAACATTGCACGCGGCGACTTCACCGTGCGCAACCTGTTTACCGGGCGGGACGAATTCGGTGCGTTGAATCGCCACCTGAACGAACTGGTCACAGCCCGCCGCGACGCGGAAGCCGCCCTGCGCGATGCCGAACGCCAGCACCGCGAACTGGTGGAAAACGCGCCCATCGGCATCTTTCGCACCACCTGGGACGGCACCATCAACGTGCTGAACCAGCACGGCGCGGCCCTGCTGGGCTTCCGCGACGTGGCCCATGCCCGTGCCGTGCTGGATGATTCCGTCATCCCCCTGTACGCCGAACCCATGGACCGCCAGGCCATGCTGGACGACCTGACCGCCGGAGAAGTGGTGACCGGGCTGCGGCTGCGCTGGTACCGGCGCGGCGGCGAGGCCATCTGGGTATCGCTGTACGCCCGGCGCACCGGCACGCCGGAAGCGCCGGAAGTGGAAAGCTTTTTCCTGGACGTGACCGACCAGGTGGAAGACACCCTGCGCCTTGAGCAACTGGCCACCACCGACGAACTGACCGGCGTGGCCAACCGCCGCCACTTCATGGCCCGGCTGGAGGACGAGGCGGCGCGCGCCCAGCGCTATGGTCGCCCGCTTTCGGTGCTGCTGCTGGACGCCGACCACTTCAAGTCCATCAACGACACCTGGGGGCACGAGGCGGGCGACATGGTGCTGCGCCACATCACAGACGTGATGAGCCTGTCCCTGCGCGAAAACGACCTTATCGGTCGCCTGGGGGGCGAGGAATTCGGCGTGCTGCTGCCGGAAACGGCGCAGGAACGCGCCCTGCGCACGGCGGAACGCATCCGCGCCGCCGTGGAAGACGCCCCGGTGGCCGTGCGCGACGTATGGGTGGGCTGCACCGTCAGCGTGGGCGCCGCGGAATACCGGGGGGCCAACGATTCGCTTGACGACCTGATCCGCCGTGCCGACCACATGCTGATGCGCGCCAAGGAAGGGGGCCGCAACCGGGTATGCGCCCAGCATGCGAACGGGACGGGCAGGAATGGCCAAGCCGGAAGCGGGCAGGACGCGGCCTGACCGCGTGAAAGGGCCATTGCATGTGACCGCGCGAAAGCGCAGTGCACGCGAAAACGAAAGGGGCCGCCACGATGTCGTGACGGCCCCCCATGCGTTCATGTCATTTCGGGCAATCCGGCTGGTCAGGGTGGCCAGGGCGGCCAGCATGCCGGGTCCTGCCCTTCATGTCAGGCACGTTGGCCCGGCAGTCAGGCCGGTCGATTCGGCGCGGCCTGCGCCCCTGAGGGCTGTTTCTGAATCAGGATTTTCGTTCGTTGGCAAGGAAAACGAGTCCGCCATGAGGGCGTATGCCTCAGCCGTTGGCGAGTCTTCGAGCCTTACGGACGGGGACCGCAACGCGCTTTTGTCGTATTCAACCGAGCCTTGGCCGTCAGGTGAGCGCGAAGCGCGAATCTTGCGGATAAGGACAGCAGCGCAATGGCGGGCGAAGTTTGACCGCGTTGCGCACGATGCCCGCAAGGTTCGCAAGTTCGCCCAACGGGCGCGCTTCGCGCCCTTCGGGGCGGTCAGCCAACTGGCGAAAAAACAATATAGAAACGGCGCCTACGCCACCACTTCTTCGGGATAGATCGCCTCGAACCCGGCCTTGTAGGCGGCAAAGCGCCCCTCGGCGATGGCCGCGCGCGCGCCGCGCACCACGTCCAGGAAGTAGGTCAGGTTGTGTACCGAGTTCAGGCGGAAGGCCAGCAGTTCCTTGGCCACGTACAGGTGGCGCAGGTAGGCGCGCGAGAAGGTGCGGCAGGCGTAGCAGTTGCACGCCGGGTCCAGCGGGCCGTCGTCCTCGGCAAATTCCCTGCGCTTGATGTTGATCTTGCCGAGCGACGTGTACAGCGTGCCGTTGCGCGCGTTGCGGGTGGGCAGCACGCAGTCGAACATGTCCACCCCGGCGGCGATGCCGTTGATGATGTCCAGCGGGGTGCCCACGCCCATCAGGTAGCGCGGCTTGTCCGCAGGCAGCAGGGGCGCGCAGTGGTACAGGATGTCCATCATCTCCGGCTTGGATTCGCCCACCGAAAGGCCGCCCAGCGCAAAGCCGTCGAAGTCGATCTGCGTCAGTTCTCCGATGGAGCGTTCGCGCAGGTCCTTGAAGAACCCGCCCTGGGTTATGCCGAACAGCAGGTTGCCCGCCGTGCCCCTGGGGTAGGCGTCGCGGCAGCGTTGCGCCCAGCGGGTGGTGAGGGCCAGCGACTTTTCGGTGTACGGCTTGTCCGCGCTGTAGGGCACGCACTCGTCCAGCACCATCATGATGTCCGAGTTCAGGTTGCGCTGGATGGACACCACCTTCTCTGGCGTGAACAGGTGCTTGGAGCCGTCGAGGTGCGAGCGGAACTCCACCCCCTGCTCGGTGATCTTGCGCAGGGCCGACAGGCTGAATACCTGAAAGCCGCCGCTGTCGGTCAGGATGGGCTTCTTCCAGGCATTGAAGCCGTGCAGGCCGCCGCGCCGGGCCACCAGTTCGTCGCCGGGGCGCAGATACAGGTGGTAGGTGTTGCCGAGGATGATCTCGGCCCCGATGGCGTCCAGGTCGTCCGGGGCCACGGCCTTCACGCTGCCCACGGTGCCCACGGGCATGAAGATGGGCGTGCGTACCGGGCCGTGCGCCGTGTGCAGCACGCCGGTGCGGGCCGCGCCGTCGGTGGCGTGGATGCGGAAGGTGCCGGGGGCCTCGGCGGAAATGGAGGCCGGGGCGTCGGCAGGGGCCATGGCGGTGGAAATTTCGGTCTGGTTCGGCATGGCGCGCACCATAGCGGCGCGATGCACGTTTGAAAAGGGGGCAATGGGCCGATTATCGGGGACGCCATGCAACGGCAGCCCGCAACGCCCGAAGCAGCCCGCGCCATCACCAACTTCGCCAGCCCCGCTGGCACGCCGACCTCCGCCGCGCCACGTTCCTCCTCAGCTGCCCGCCTGCACCTGCGCCCCGCCCCGGACCAACGCACAACGCCCGCCCCGGTTCCCCGGAACGGGCGCATGCGATGCGTCAGGGTGCGGCGTTCGCCAGCGGCTACAGTTCCACCTGCACGGCGGCGGCAGCGCGGCGGGCCTTTGCGCGGGCCTCATCGATGCTGGCGCCAAGGGCCAGGGCCACGCCCATGCGGCGCTTGCCGTGGACTTCAGGTTTCCCGAACAGGCACAGCCCGGTGTCCGGCTCGGCCAGGGCAGCCTCGATGCCATGGTAGCTGGGCGATGTGCTGTCGCCTTCGGCCAGCACCACGCACGAGGCGGCGGGGCCGTTCTGGCGCAACGCGGGCACGGGCAGCCTCAGGATGGCCCGCGCGTGCAGGGCGAATTCGCTGAGGTTCTGCGAAATCAGCGTCACCAGCCCGGTGTCGTGCGGACGGGGAGACACCTCGCTGAAGTACACCGCATCACCCTTGATGAACAGTTCCACGCCGAAGATGCCCCACCCGCCAAGGGCCCCGGTAACGGCCTCTGCCATGCGCCGGGACTCGGCCAGGGCGGCCTGGCTCATGGGCTGGGGCTGCCACGATTCGCGGTAGTCCCCGTCCTTCTGCAGGTGCCCGATGGGGTCGCAGAAGGTGATGCCGCCCGCGTGGCGCACCGTAAGCTGGGTGATTTCGTAGTCGAAGTCCACGAAGCCTTCCACGATGACCTTGCCGCCGCCCGCGCGCCCGCCGGTCTGGGCGTATTCCCAGGCCTTCATGACGTCGGCCTCGGTGCGCACGGTGCTCTGCCCCTTGCCGGACGAACTCATCACCGGCTTGACCACGCAGGGCAGGCCCACGGCGTCCACGGCCTCGCGGTACTCCGTTTCCGTTTCGGCAAACCGGTAGGGCGAGGTGGGCAGGCCCAGTTCCTCCGCCGCCAGGCGGCGGATGCCCTCGCGGTCCATGGTCAGGCGGGCGGCGCGGGCCGTGGGCACCACGCGAAAGCCTTCCCTCTCCAGTTCCAGCAGGGTTTCGGTGGCGATGGCCTCGATTTCCGGCACGATGCAGTGGGGGCGTTCCGCCTCGATGATCCTGCGCAGGGCCGCGCCGTCCAGCATGGACACCACGTGGCTGCGGTGGGCCACCTGCATGGCGGGCGCATTGGGGTAGCGGTCCACGGCAATCACTTCCACACCAAGGCGCATGGCCTCGATGGCCACCTCGCGCCCCAGTTCGCCGGAGCCGAGCAGTAGGATGCGGGTTGCGGAGGGGGTGTTGGGGGTGCCGATGGTGACCATGTGCTGCTCCTGCGCCGCGTGGGCATGCTGATGATGAAGGGGAAGGCCGCGCCGACCGCACGGATGTGCCACGCCCGCCCCCACTGTGCAAGGGGCGCGCGGTGAAATCGCAGGCAACCACGGGCGGGCGGAACTGCGGCCAGCCCCCGCGCAGGTCGGGGGCAACAGGTCCGCGTACGGGTCGCATGCAGGGCACGGGGCCGCGCACCGGACGCAGGAACACGCCGGAACGCATGGATCCCGAAAAGGCTGCACGCGCACCCGACAGGTACATGGTGCGCCACTTCACCCCACCTTGCGGCTACGGGCATCCTTGGGCTAAGCAGAACACGTGGAAGAACAACCTCCGCCACAGCATCGCAATCCGCCGCACGCCGTCCGGCACCCCTCACCAGCGCGCCGACCACCGGCCCGCGCTCCGGAGTCCTGGATGACCACCGCAATCGACCACTCGCTCCCCCCCGCCACGGTGCTCATCGTCGATGACGCCGCCCCCAACCGCGCCCTGTTGCTGCTTCTGCTGCGCGACACGCCGCTGCGCTGCATGGAGGCAGACTCCGGCCACGCGGCACTCCGCATCTTCCGCGAGCACCCCGTGGACCTCGTGCTGATGGACGTGGTGATGCCCGACATGGACGGCACGGACACCGTGCGCGCCATGCGCGAGGAAGAACGCCTGCTGGGCCGCGCCCCGGTGCCCATCGTGGCCCTGACCGCCCACGACAGGCACGAGGACCTGCTCCGCTGCGCCGACGCGGGCTGCAACGGCCTGCTCACCAAACCCATCACCCGCCAGGATCTCATGGACACCATCGCCGCCCATCTGGCGGGGTGAGAGCGCGAATCCTTCAAGCGAACAAAAAGGCACACCGATTCCGGTGTGCCTTTTTGTTCACTTCATCGCCATGCGATTCCGAGCGGCACGCTGCGAGGATTTCGTTCTCTGGCAAGGAAGATGAGCTTTTTACGAAGGGAGCGTACTCTTTTCGTACGTGACCGGAGTAAAAAGCGAAATCTGACGCAGCCAGAGGGCGAAAGACCGCAGCGTGGCAATGCCCCTAATGGCCGGAGCCGCCCAGATACGCATCCTGCACATCGGTATTCGCCAGCAGGTTCGCCGCCGAATCCTCCATGACCACCCGGCCCACCTCCAGCACGTAGCCGCGCGTGGCCAGTTTCAGCGCGGCGCGGGCGTTCTGCTCCACCAGCACCACGGTCATGCCGGTCTTGTTGATGGCGCGCACGGTCTCGAAGATGGACTTCACCAGGATGGGGGCCAGCCCCAGCGACGGTTCATCCAGCAGCAGCACCTTGGGGTCGCCCATGAGGGCGCGACCGATGGCCAGCATCTGCTGCTCGCCGCCGGACAGGGTGCCTGCAAGCTGGTCCTTGCGTTCCATCAGGCGGGGAAACAGCTCGAATATCCAGTCCCGCGTCTTGCGGATGCGGGCCTTGTCGTTGCTGGTGAAGGCCCCGAGGTTCAGGTTCTCCAGCACGGTCAGGGTGCCGAACACCCGCCGCCCCTCGGGCGATTGGGTGATGCCCTCGCGCACCACGGCGTGGCTGGGCATCTCGTGCAGGGCCTTGCCCTTGAAATAGACGCCGCCCTGGCTGGGCTGCACCAGCCCGCTAATGGACATCAGCGTGGTGGTCTTGCCCGCGCCGTTGGCGCCGAGAATGGTCACGATTTCGCCTTCGTCCACATGCACGTTGATGCCGTGCAGGGCCTCGACGTTGCCGTACTTCACATGCAGGTCGCGCAATTCCAGAAACATCGTCTCTCCCGGTACCCGTTAAAGCCAAGGCTCGCAGGGGTGGCATGTTCCGGCAATACTGTTGTCGAGCATCCGCCGGACGCGGCTGCAACCACCGTTTCCGGACTGGTGGCCGTATCGCCCGCACGGCATGGAATCCGGACTAATCATCTGTATCGGCGCCAAGGTAGGCCTCGATCACCCTCGGATCATCCTTGATGGCCGCCGGCACGCCCTCGGCCAGCAGCGCCCCGTACTCCAGCACCACCAGTTTCTCGCACACCTTCATGACCAGGCTCATGTCGTGCTCGATGAGCAGCACGGTGATGCCCCGGTCGCGGATGGCGCGAATGGTGTCGATGAGGGCGGCGGTCTCCTGGTCGTTCATGCCCCCCGCAGGTTCATCCAGAATGATGAAGCGCGGGTCGGTGGCCAGGGCACGGGCAATTTCCAGCAGGCGCTGGTTGCCGTAGGACAGGTTCTTGGCCAGGTTGGCGTGCTCGTCGGCCAGCCCCACGAATTCCAGTTCGCGCGTGGCGCGCAACAGGGCGCGCTGCTCTTCCGCGCGCTGGGCCGGGGTGCGCAGCATGGCCGACAGCATGCCCGACTGCATGCGGCAGTGGCAGCCCGCCAGCGCGTTCTCGATGACCGACATGTTCTGGAACAGCCGGATGGTCTGGAACGTCCGGGCAATGCCCTGCTGCACGATGCGGTGCGTGGGCAGCCCCTTGATGGTGCGGCCATCGAAGAAGATGTCACCGGAATCGGGCTTGTAGTTGCCGGTGATCAGGTTGAACACCGTGGTCTTGCCCGCCCCGTTGGGGCCGATGAGCCCGACGATGGACCCTTCGGCCACGTCGAACGTCACGTTGTTCACGGCCACCAGACCGCCGAAGGTCTTGGTCAGGTTGCGCAGCGCAAGCAGGCTCATGCCCCACCTCCTGCCTGGGCGGCGGCGTCGCCGCCCTTGCCGGTGATGCAGCGGATGCGCTCCGGCAGCTTGTAGAAGCGCGGCATGGGCGGCAGCATGCCCTGCGGGCGGAAGATCATCATCACCACCATGGCCAGGCCAAAGGCCAGCATGCGGGCGCTGGCGAATTCGCGGAAGAATTCCGGCAGCCCGATGAGCAGAAACGCACCCAGCAGCACGCCCCGGTTGGAGCCGCCGCCCAGGATGACGATGGCGAACAGCACCACGGATTCCCAGAAAGAAAACGATTCCGGCGAGATGATGGTCATCTTGGCCGCATAGATGGTGCCGGTCATGCCCGCCCAGAAGGCGCCCAGCACGAAGGCCCACAGCTTGTACGAGGCGGTGTTCACCCCGCTGCCCTCGGCGGCGGTGTCGTCTTCCTTGATGTAGTTGAGGGCGCGGCCGAAGCGCGAATTCTCCAGCCTGCGGAACAGCAGGATGGAACAGGCCACGTACGCCCAGACCAGGTAGTAGAAGTGGACGGGTTTGGCGATCTTGAACCCGAACAGCATCGGGCGCGAAATGCCGAAGATGCCGTTGGCCCCGCCGGTAAGCCCGAACACGTTGTTGATCAGCGCGATGCGCACGATCTCGACGATGCCGATGGTCACGATGAGCAGGTAGTCGCCGCGCAGGTGGATGATGGGCCGCGCCACCACCATGGCGAACAGCGCGGCGCCCAGCCCGGCAAAAGGCATGGCCCACAGCACGGGCACGCCCCACATGGTGTTGGCGATGGCCGTCACGTAGGCGCCCACGGCGTAGAACGCCGCGTGGCCCATGTGGAACAGCCCGGCCTGGCCCAGGATGATGTTCAGCGAAAGCGCCAGCACGGAATACAGGCCGATGCTGACGAACACGTCGGTCCAGTAGGGGTCCAGCAGCAGGGGCAGCACCGCCACCACCACTGCGATGCCCGCATAGCTCGTGGTGCGCGACACCGTCATATCTTGTCGGCCACCCTTTCGCCGAGCAGGCCCGTGGGCCGGATGATCAGGATGAGGATGAGCACCAGGAACGCGATGGCGTCCTTCCAGGCGATGGAAATGTACGCCGCGCCCAGCGCCTCGATGACGCCCAGCAGAAGGCCGCCCACCATGGCGCCGGGTATGTTGCCGATGCCGCCCAGGATGGCGGCGGTGAAGGCCTTCAGGCCGTAGACCCAGCCCATGGTGAAGTCCACCTGGCCGTAGTACAGGCCCACCATCACCCCGGCCACGCCGCCAAGGGCCGGGCCGATCATGAACACCAGCGAGATCACCCGGTTGACGTCGATGCCCATGAGCTTGGCCGCGCCCTGATCAATGGCCGTGGCCCGGATGGCCGCGCCGATGCGGGTGCGCTGGGTGAACCAGTACAGCGCCAGCATCAGGCCCAGCGAGGCGGCAATCATCATGATGCGCACCAGCGGCACGTCGATGCCCATGATGGACAGCACGTAGCTGGGCCGGATGTCGTTGGGGTAGACCTGGAACTTGGCCCCGTAGATGAGCATGACCGCGTTCTGGAAGAAGATGGAGGCGCCCAGCGCCGAAACCACGGCGGAAAGGCGGCTGGAAGAGCGCAGGGGGCGGTAGGCCACGCGTTCGAGCAGAAAGCCGATCAGCGCCACCAGCCCCATGACCATGACCAGCACCAGCAGCACGCCGCCCGGCCCGGACACAAGGCCCGACAGGCCGAAGGCGGTGAACAGCGTGAAGCCGAGGTAGGCCCCGATGGTGAACAGGTCGCCATGCGCGAAATTTATGAGTTTGAGCACACCATAGACCATGGTGTAGCCCAGCGCGATGAGCGCGTAGATGCCCCCCACCGCAAGACCGTTGGTCAACTGCTGAAAGAATTCTTCCATGGGCGTTCCTGTGCTGCTTCCCCCGCGCCGCAGACCCGGGCGGATGGCCCGGACATGGCGGCGCGAAACGCGGACCCCGGTGAGGGTCCGCCTGCGGATGGGACGTCATGCGCCCCGCTACGGCCCCGTGGCCATCTGTTTCGTCGATCCCCCGCCCGATCCTGTTGCCGGATGCGTCCTGCCCTCATCCTGCCGAAGGCACGGACGTTTCCGGAAGGCGCGGATGTTTCCGGCGGCCCCGCCGGGCGGTGGAAACGGGGCGGGCGGCAGCGCCCGCCCCGTCGTGCAAGCCGTGTCCGGCTGTGTAAGGCTGCTAGGGCTGGAGAATGAAATCGCCGTTGGCGTTCACTTCGTACACCCGGTACAGGTCGCCCACGCGGTCACCCTTCTCGTTGAACGAGATCTGGCCGGTGAAGCCGGGGTAGTTCTTCAGCTTGGTTTTCAGGTATTCGGCGATGGCGCCGGAATCGGCCTTGCCGGTGGACTTCACGGCCTCGACGATGACGTTGAACGCGTCACCGGCCAGCACGGACCACACGGAACCGGGCACGCCGTTGTACTTGGCCTTGTAGGCGGTCAGCATGGACTTGGCGGCCGGGGCGTCCAGGTCCTGCGGCCCGGGGGGGCTGAGGAAGAAGTAGCCCTTGGCCGCTTCCTTGCCGGAAATCTTCACCAGGTCGACATGGTTGGCGGCATCGCCGCCCATCATGGGCACGTTCCACTTCATTTCCATCTTCTGGCGCAGCAGCATGCCCACTTCGGGGTAGTAGCCGGTGCAGAAGATGATGTCGGGGCTCGCGGCCTTCAGCTTGGTGAGGATGGCGGTGTAGTCGCGTTCGCCCGGGGTAAGGGCGTCGTAGAACACGATCTTGGTACCGGCCTTGTCCAGCAGCGCCTTGGTCTCGTCGGCCAGGCCCTTGGCGTAGGACGAGTTGTCGTGCAGCAGCGCCACGGCCTTGTAGCCCTTGGCCTTGATCAGCTTGGCGGCGACCATGCCCTGTTCGTCGTCACGGGGGGCGGTGCGCAGGAAGCGCTTCAGGCCCTTTTCGGTCAGGCGCACGGCGGTGGAGCCGGTGGCGATCTGCACCACGCCCGCTTCGTCGTAAATGCTCTGGGAGGCTTCGGTAACCGCCGAGCCGTAGGTGCCGATGGCGGCGATGACGCCCGAGGTGGTCAGCTTCTGCGCGGCCAGGGCCGCGGTGCGCGGGTCGCCGCCGTCGTCTTCGACGACCAGTTCGACCTTGTTGCCGTTGATGCCGCCAGCCTTGTTCAGTTCATCGGCGAGCAGGGTGACGATGTTGCGCATGTCCTGCCCTTCGCTGGCCCACTTGCCGGTCAGGGGGCACATCAGGCCGATCTTCACCGGCGCCGCAAAGGCCGTGGCGGCCATGAGCAGCGAAGCGGCTAGTGCGAGCGTCAGCGCCTTTACAACGTGTTTCATGTCGAAACCTCCCGGGAACCCGCGGATCCCTCGCTAGACTGTTTCCCCGATACCTTTTCCTCGCCTCTTCGCATGGTGCGACACGCCGGGCGGCTGGCCCGTCGTGGTACCGTCCCTGTGGTGGACATGCCTGTCAACGTTATTGTCAACACAAATGACCGGGCCACGCCTGATGCGGGCCGCTTACGACATTTTGCGGAAAAAGCCGAAGAAAAGCAATCCCTCTGACAAGATAACTGTACGTCATGCCAATGAACGGGACGAATCGACGAGGCCCGGGGCAGGATCGGAGCAGGGCGGGGAAGGATGAAAACAGGGCGGGGGCATGCCGGGCGGGAAGGAGAGAAGGCCGGGAAAAGCCGTGTCTTACGGTCGGAAAAATCCCGCACGGCACGCGATCAACGCATGACGACGCCGGAGCGTCTGGCAGATGACGACGCCGGGGCGTCTGGCGCATCACGGCGCAACAGGCGGTCAACGCATGACGACGCAACACGCGTCTGGCGTCTCCTGCCCGGGGGCGTAGACCAGTTCGGGGCGCTTCAGCAGCACGCCGCCGCAGCCGGGGCGTTTCCATGTGGCCAGCCAGCGGGCCACACGGGTCTCCGTCTTCATGGCCGGGGTATGCTCGTGCGGCACCGGGCGCACATGGGGCACCCGCTGTTCCAGTTGGCAGAACAGGTCGGCCAGCAGGTTCACCTGCCGCCATACCGGAATCTCCGGGTGGATCAGGTCGCAGATGCGATAATGGGCGGAGCCGTCCTGACCGCGCAGCAGGGTGCCGTCCATGGAGACGGAAACGGCGGCGGATGCGCTGCCTGCCAGCGCCGCACCCACGGCATCGCGCAGCACGGCCAGCTCCCCGGCCAGTGCAGCCAGCCCCGCCACGGCGGCGCCCGCCTCGTCCACGAATTCCTGCGTGCCGCCATCCCACAGCAGACGCGGCCCCGGATAGCGCATGCAGTGGAACAACCCGCCAAGGCTGCCGCCGCAGTGCTGGCGAAAGGCCTCGATGTCGGTGCCGACGATCATGGGACGAAGGGCGCTCTGCGCCATGCGGCCAAGCTGCATGCGAAACTCCTGCGAAAGGCGGTTGCGCCGTTGCGCCCGCGGGCGGACGGCTGCCGAAACGGGACGAACTGGGACGAACAGGGGCGAACGGGGACGGACAGGGACGAATCAAAACGAGCCGGGACGTCCCCGAAGAGGTTGCCCCCCCCCTTCCGCACCCGACGAATCAGCGCACACACCTACCCCACCGTCCCGAGGTGCGGCAACCCCCTGCACTGCGGCAGATCGACATGTCATGCCCCTGAAACAGCTGCGGAGGGTCGCATGCCTCCGTGAAGGCGGAGCAAGCCGCCCCAACGCCCCGCCATCCCACCGCCCGCCGCCCGCCGCCCCAACGCCTACCGCATGCAACCGCCCCATGCGCAAGGACATATCCCTGCGCCAAAATCCGGATAGACGGACAGGTGTGCAAATCTAACAATTTGCCCTTCACCCCGGTCCGTTGTACCTTTGCACGGTCCGCGCGACGCCCGGCCTCGCCGCCGTGCAGCCGCGCCCCGAACGGCATGTCTCCGGGCCACCGCCCGGACACCGCGCCATGGCTTCGCCACGGCACATGCCCACTCCATCCACCGGCATCCGGACACACGGCAACGCATGAGCGGCCACATCCTGCTGATCGAAGACGACACCGCCTTCCAGTCCATGCTGCGCGAGGCGCTGGAACAACGCGGCTACCGCGTCACCACCGCCGGGCGTGCCGAGGACGGCATCGCACTGCTACGCGGTGGCGGCTTCGACCTGGTGCTGTCCGACGTCATGCTGCCCGGCATGTCCGGGGTGGAGGCCATTCCCCACCTGCGTTCCGCCGCGCCCGGCACCGACATCATCGTCATGACCGCCTACTCCACGCGCGAACTGGCGCTGGAAGCGGTGAAGCTGGGCGCCTACGATGTGTTCTCCAAGCCCTTCAGCCTGAAGGAAATGGACATCGTCATCCGCCGGGCCATGGAAAAGCGCGGCTTGCAGGCGGAAATCGCCGCCCTGCGCGATTCGCTGCGCCGCGACGGCCCGGCCAGCCGCATCATCGGTGAAAGCCGGGCCATCATGGAAGTGAAGGCGCTCATCGAAAAGGTGGCCCCGCTGGACACCACCGTGCTGATCATGGGTGAATCGGGCACCGGCAAGGAACTGGCGTCGGACACCATCCGCGCGCTGTCGCCCCGCGCTGCCGCCCCCTTCGTGAAGGTGAACTGCGCGGCCATTCCCGAACATCTTTTCGAAAACGAACTCTTCGGCCACGAAAAGGGGGCCTTCACCGGCGCGGCCACCGCGCAGCCCGGCAAGTTCGAACTGGCCCAGGGCGGCACGCTGATGCTGGACGAAATCGGCGACATGCCGTTGGCCATCCAGCCCAAGCTGCTGCGGGTGGTGGAACAGAAGCAGGTGGAACGCCTGGGCGGGCGCAGGCCCGTTACGCTGGACGTGCGGCTGATCGCCGCCACCAACCAGAACCTGGCCGACCGGGTGCGCGAAAAGGCCTTTCGTGAAGACCTGTACTACCGCCTGGGCGTGGCCGTGGTGCACCTGCCCCCGCTGCGCAGCCGCAAGGAGGACATCCCCCTGCTGGCCCAGCACGTGGTGCGGCGGCTGCAAGGCACCCTGGGCCTGCCCGTGCATGGGCTGACCCCGGCGGCCGTGGCCGCCCTGTGCGCCTACGACTGGCCGGGCAACGTGCGCCAGTTGGCCAACGTCATCGAGCGCGCCGCCATTGCCGCCGAAGGCCCCATCGACGCCCCC